>JAOUJW010000009.1 GCA_029882975.1 Gammaproteobacteria bacterium | reverse complement strand
TCTGGAGGATTATGAACGACTGCTACCATGGAATGTGGAACTGTCCGTATTACAAGGAATGCTCAAGGCCTCAGCCACTAACGCAGTTGAGTAGTTTGTGCAATACTGACCGTCTTTGATCGCTTACATCTTTAGGAGCTAACAAAATTACATACTTAGATTTCGAGAATTGAACAAAAAAAGAGCGACAAGTGTCGCTCTTTTTTACACATTCCACTTAAAAGTTAACTTACATTTTTTGGCGGTTCTACAACCTTCTTTTCTTGCTTTTCTCTATTTTGGTCAACCGCATTCCTCATTGCATTTTGTTTAGAAGGGCTCCAATTTTCCAATTTTGTCCTAGCTTCTTGAAATTGAATTTGAAGCCAATCTTCCTGGATATTTGACATAATATTTCCCCATTGTTTTAGGTTTCCCTAATTGAAATGTATGCTAAGAAGTACTTGATATCAAGGATTTTTCTGCTTTTGCAAAAAAATTTTCAATTAGAGTGGATTCAATATCCAAGTAAATTGGAAAACGTTCTGATATTCGCAGCTTTGAAGTTTCTGGTTTCCAATCTAATTTATAACCAAATTTATCTTTACGTTTAGTCATTTGAAACAACTCAAAGTATTTCCTAGGTGCTATACCTACAAACGATTCAAACCTAACAGCATCTGTATCTGCATCATCGTCATCGACACAAACAGAGCGCTTATATAATTGTTTCGCCATACTTTTTGGATAAGGTTCAATGTATACAACTCTTTTTATGCCTGCATCAATTATATGGCGTGCACACATATGGCATGGAAATGTAGTGCAATAGAGAGTTGCGCCTTTAATAGGTAATCCCCTTCGGGCACTTTCCATAATTGCGGACATTTCAGCATGAACAATTCTCCCATATTCAATGATGCTCGCAATTCTTGAATCCTTTAATATCCCATCTTTAGATAATACGTTTTCTGCCAGCGAGTTAATTTCGTCACCAGTTTTTTTACTTTTGAGTAAATCTGATGCATTTAATTGGCCAATTATTTCTGTTATAACCTGGTGTTTCATCAGTGTATTTGCATCATGACCTAACTGAAAATCTCTATAATCTTTTTTGTGTTCAATCATATCTTCCCAAACCTTCCCGCCACCAGCTTTAGGTACTTCATTGCATCCACTTGATATGATCTCTGCTTCATTTGTAGCAATTACAGCTCCAACCTGCCTTGCCAAATCTGCTGATCTTAGCGCGGCCGCGTGGGCATGAAACATAGAATATTCATCTGTAGTGGGCGTTATAAAGGGATGGCCAAATAACAATTCAATGAATCTTTTTATTTCATCATTTTGATGATCTTCAGCTACAAAAACGTCTGCGAGAGGAAACGCATCCCTTACATTCTGCCCATATTGTTGGTCTTCTCCTTTTTCATCCCTGTCAATTAGTTTTTTCGCGATTTCATTAAATGAAGCATTTACTCCCCAGTGATGCGACTTTGCAATATTTTTTGCAAGCTTATCTATTCGATTGGATTTTGGAGAATACACGGAAATTAGAAAAAACGATTTGCCGTACAGATCTCTAAGCATTTCGACTTCGTCTGGATGTTTTAGAGAATTAAGAATATAAGCTGTGCCATAACATGGCTCCTCCAATTCACAGCCAATCTCTTTTCTTTTTTCAGCAATTGCACTCAGTGCTAATTGAGCGACGGCACTGCTATCTCCGATTTTCCTTCTTATTAAATCACCCGCATCCATTAGGTTTTTGATGCGCTCTTCCTCATGCGCTAAATCTGCATTGACCAGTTTGCCAACTTCCGGGCTTGTTTTTCCAAACTGTACAATTGTGTTGCTCAATCGGATAATTTCTGGATTGTACCCAACAGCTTTCAGTTCTTTTGATAAGCGAGAGCACACATTTTTTAAATCAGTGCCTACAGCACCAATCACTCCAATAAACAATTCGTTTTTGCTTGTATCTTCGCTTCGTCTCCTCTGTTTCTTAATCTTTGGCATTCTTTCTAACCTTTATTTGTCGTTCTTGATGTTTGGGAAACATACACTTCCGGGTAGATTTAGGATACGACAATTAACACAATTATTGTCGTGAGGGGGATAGTATTGTAAACGCTGTGAAAAAACTATGGATTCCGGTTTTAAATTATCCAATATGGTTTTAATGTTTCGGCGTTAAGGCTAGTTTCTAGGGCTAATCATCTTTGTTTCTGGTTTTACGTGTTGTTACAGGAATTGCAGCAGAGAGAAGAGGTTCTTTTGATCGTATCACCCCTGTAGCATTGAATTTCCGGAAAAACTGGCAACCACAATGATAGCCGTAAACATTTGATATTGTGTGGAAAATGGTGCCCAGGGGCGGAATCGAACCACCGACACGGGGATTTTCAGTCCCCTGCTCTACCGACTGAGCTACCTGGGCGCTAATTTGCGGAACGCGTATTAAACCGATTGAGCCCTCTGGAGTCAAGTGCCGATTTGGACTTTTATCAAGGTGTTGACGGGCTTGAGAAGTAATTTGGCCATTTTCCGGCCAGTTATTATATAATAATTCCAATTTAGAACTTGTTTCCTTTCTTAAAAAGTTCTAACGTGCAATAAAGAATACGCTATCATTGCCCAAGCTGGTTTTATGGTGTGTATTGGCACATAACCCTCGAAAAACTATAAAAAATACCCAAAGAGGGAAGTCGGCCCAGCCGATTTTCCGTGTTCTGAAGACCAGAAGCACGGCTTTGCAGCATTTTGGATAGATCGATCAACTCTCGTTAGGGGGAAGGGTGTTATGTTTAGACATTGTCTATTCAGCAAGCTAGGGCTTTTGATTTTGCTGATGACGTGGGCGGTGCCGTTAGTGGCAGCGCCGGAAAAAGTCGAGTTTCCGGGGCGGGCCCTGTATCCATTGGTTCCGGTGATGGAGCTGGAGGAATTGCAGCGACGTTTCAATGAAGTCATTGTTGTGGATGTGCGTTCCGCCTATGAGTTTGAGACCCTTAGAATCAAGGGTGCTGTTAATATTCCTTTATCTTCACCCACTTATGTAGAACGCATGCGCACTTTAAGGGCCAAAGAAATAAAACCCATTGTGGTTTATTGCAATGGCAAAACCTGCATGAAATCCTACAAAGCTGCTTTAAAGTGTTCCGTAAACAAAATTCAGGACGTGCATGCTTTTGATGCAGGCATTATGGACTGGGCGCGAACCTACCCGGAAAACGCCGTGTTACTGGGTAAAAGTCCGGTGTCCAGAAATAAGCTCATTAGTAAAAATGAGTTTAACCGGCATTTGCTTTCGCCCGATGCTTACGGGGAAGAAGTCGCCAATTCAGGCGCTATTGTCATCGATGTCCGTGATCGCTTTCAGCGAGAAGGTTTGTCATTATTCGTAGGCCGTGAACGCCGCGCCTATTTGGACGACAAACGCAGTCTGGATCGCTATATCGACAAAGCTAAACGGGAAAACAAAACCTTACTGGTCCATGATGCTGCTGGGAAGCAGGTTCGGTGGCTGCAGTATTACCTTAAAGAAAAAGGGGTTAAATCCTATTATTTTATGAAGGGTGGTACGGCAGCTTATTATGACCAACTCAAAAGCGAGTTCGTGCGTTAGTCTAATAGATTGTTTCCACTATAAATGTTGCTTACCTTAAGAAAGCGTTAATGTAGACGCGTAAATTTAAAGATTATTCTACAAAGTTCGTTACAGGGCTATAGAGGGCACGTTTCTTCCTGCCCAAAAATAAAACTTATGCAGTAGTCGCCAACGAATCGAACTAGGTAGGTGGTTTTTATGGTTAAATCATTCATGCTAAGCGTCCTGCTGGGCGTAATGATGTCGCAAACCTGGGCTGCGGACAAAGAATTTCCAGGCCGCGACGTTTTTCCCGAAGTAAAATATATTGAGCTGAAGGATTTGTATACTCAGCGTAAGGACGTCCATATTGTCGATGTGAGATCAACTTACGAGTATCAAACGCTTCGAATCGAAAACGCGATCAATATTCCCTTGGCATCCAAAACCTTTGC
Source organism: Gammaproteobacteria bacterium (assembly GCA_029882975.1). Taxonomy (NCBI): domain Bacteria; kingdom Pseudomonadati; phylum Pseudomonadota; class Gammaproteobacteria; species Gammaproteobacteria bacterium. Next base: position 141,806 of record JAOUJW010000009.1, on the reverse strand, counting down.
AGCGGACATGCAGAAGTTACGTGCGTCCAGCGATAGACCGATTGTGGTTTATTGCAATGGCAAAACCTGCATGAAGTCCTATAAGGCGGCGCGAAAAGCCAAGAACGCAAAAATAGATAATGTGGTGGCATATGATGCCGGTGTACTGGACTGGGCCAAGGCGTATCCCAAAAACACTATGCTGATCAGCAAAACGTTGAGGGACCCCAATTTGTTAATCAGCAAAACCGAATTTGAGAAACATTCTCTGACCCCGGATCAATTTGGTGAGCGCCTGGCTTCAACGGAAGACATTGTGTTGGATGTGAGGGATCGATTTCAACGTGAGGCCCTGTCTATTTTTGTAGGCCGTGAATATCGAGTGTTTCTGGACGATACCAAGAAGCTGGATCGATACATTAAGAAAGCCAAGCGCGAAGGCAAAGGCCTGCTGATCTATGATGCCGCGGGTAAGCAAGTACGTTGGTTACAGTATCACCTTAAAGAAATGGGTGTTACGGATTACCACTTTATGAAAGGCGGCATCCACGCTTATTTTAAGGAAATGAAGAACGGTAACTAAGTTAGCCGGTCGTCAGTAAATTTCGCAAATCAATGATGGCGGAATTGGCGGGCGAAATGTAACTGACCAGGGCCTTGGAATAATTGGCCATCCAGCCCATGGGGTCTCCGTTGAGCACCATGGGGCTGGACGGTTGGGCTTGTGCCTGCTCCAGCAGGCGAATCACTTGTTGCAAACTGGCCACGGCATTTTTTTTCTGTAACACTTTTTCAAAGTCCACTTCCACCGCTCTGAGAATGTTCAGCAAACCCCAAACATAACCACGAGCTTCATAAAACACATCATCAATTTCCATCCAAGGCGTTTTGGCGATTACCAGGCCGGGTGCCTGGGTGGATTGCTCGGCGGCGCTGTCGCCGGCCAGGTCCGTGTTAACCCGCAGCTCTTCCACACTGGCATTGAGGCGTTGAGATAGATTGCCCAAACGCTTTTCAATGATAGCCAGCAGTTCATTCAGATTGTCAGCTCGGGTAAAAAATTGGGTATTGGGATCCGACTGGGAGGCCAGATTGTGTAAATATTTTTGTAGAAATTCCACACCTTTACCGTATTCGCTTTCAGTGGGCGGGAATAACCAGGAATCATTGGCGAAATTGAATTTCGGTTCCGCCTGGGCTAGAAATTCATTTTCCAGAGATTGCGATTGAGAGCGGGAAAAATCATTGCGTAACACCCTGGATGTATCTCGAACCATAGTCACTACGCCGAATTCCCAATTGGGAATGTTGTCCAGCATAGGAAAAGCACCAAAAAAGGAAGCGGGAGGAAGCTTGTCGTTACTCAAATAACCACCCGGTTTGCTCAGCAGAGTATCGGCCACCTGGATGAGTGTGGCGGTGGTGGTAAAACCGGGGACAATTTTGGCTTTGTCACCTTGAGCCGCATCCAAGGCTACCGTGCGGGTGTTTAGATTGTCCGGTTCACGGCTCCAATACACGCCCAAAAAGAACAGTGCTACGACAATGGTCAGAGAAAACAGAGCGCCGGCCCATATCCAGCCTTTCTCCTTCAGGGTGCTGGGTGAGTACAGGCTTAGGAAGCGTTGCCCGAATTGAGAGATTTTTTTCAGAAATTCTGCGACCTTGCCGCTGATGTTGTTGGTGTCCATTGGCCATCCTTTTTTATTCTAATGGGGCCTCCGAATCCGCTTTTAAAGGCAGCTTAATAAAGATGTTCCTGGTAACTGTCGATAGGTATAAAGCTGTTTTTTCTCAAATACTTCTGTTTTTTCGAAATTTCAATAAGTTATGGATGCCGGTCAAAAACATTTAGGGCAAATACTGCGACTGGGGTTCGGGCTAATCCTGGTCCTGAACCTGATGCTGGGTATTGTTGGCTTAAGCCAATTACACCGGGTGCGAGCCGGTATGGCTGAAGTTGTCGAGGTCAATAATGCCAAAATGGAATACGCCTATGCCATGCGCGATGCCATCCGACTGCGTGCTCTATCGACGACAAAAATATTGGCCACAGAGGACTATTTTGAGCGTGACGAAGAGCTTATCAAGTTTTACGGCTACGCGGCCCAATACCGCGATGCTCGGGATAAGTTGGTCATGTTGGGTTTGAACCCGGAAGAAGCGGAGCTACATCAGCAGTTAACGGAGCGTACTCGCAAAGCCCAGCCGTTGAATCGTGCCGCTGCTGAAATGTTGCAGCAGGATGTCAGCGAGGCCGAATACCGTGATACCCTCAAAGCCGCTAGAGTGGAGCAGGACAAAGTACTGGCCTTATTGGAGCGCGCTATCGCGTTGGAAAAACGATTTACTGAGGAAGCGCTGCGTACCGCCAGGCACCAATCCAATCTCACAATCGGAATATTGTTATTAGCCGGTTTGTTTATCATTTTACTGGAAGCCTATGTGGCCAAGGTGGTGATCCGGTTTGTGAGCCAAAAAAACCGGGATTTGGCTATGAAGAATGAAGAATTGGCTTACGCCTCCATTCGAGCGGACGAAGCCACTCGTGCAAAAACGGAGTTTTTGGCCAACATGAGCCATGAGATTCGCACACCCTTGACAACCATTATTGGTTTCTCCGATACGCTGGCCAATTTGCAGTTAAGCCGGGATGAGCAGCAAATCGCAGTGGATTCCATTCACCAGAGCAGTTTGCACTTATTTGATATCATTAATGACATATTGGATATCAGTAAAATAGAAATTGGTAGCATAGATTACGAGATTCTCGACGTCAGTCCGGTGAAAGTCGTTGACGATGTGTTGGGAATCATCGGAGAAAAAGCCCGTAGCGAGGGTTTAGCACTGACCACCCGCTTTGAATTTCCCTTACCGCGCTTTATTAAAACAGATCCCACCCGCTTAAAACAGATCTTGCTGAATTTGTGCAGCAACGCTTTGAAATTCACCCATCGGGGTGGGATCACGATAACCGTTGTTTATCTCAGCGAGCCGCACAAGATTCAATTTAAGGTTGCAGATACCGGCATAGGCATGAGCGCTGAACAAATGGGGGGGATTTTTAAGGTGTTTCAACAGGCCGATAGTTCCACCACACGGCGTTATGGCGGTACCGGTTTGGGTTTGGCCATCTCCCGACAAATTGCCCGCGATTTAGGGGGTGACATAAGTTGCCAAAGCGAAATTCACCGCGGTTCGGTTTTTGAAGTCACCATAGATACCGGCTTGGAGCACGCAGAACTTATTTATGAAGATGAGGACCGTTCCGGGATACTGGGCCCAACCCGGGTTTCACGGTCTTTTAACGCCAAGGTATTGTTGGCGGAAGACAGCAGTGATATTCAGGCTTTGATTCGTATGTATCTAAAACGTATGGGGATTACCCCCACAATCGTAGGTGATGGTGCTCAGGCATGTGATGCGGCATTGCGCCGGGACTTTGACTTGATCCTTATGGATATGCACATGCCCCAGGTTGATGGACTACAGGCTATTCGTCAATTGCGGGCTAAAGGTTATAAGAAGCCAATCATTGTATTATCCGCCAATGCCTTAAAACAAAATCGTTCCGATTGTTTGCAGGCCGGAGCCCAGGAATATTTAACCAAACCCGTGGATTTAGAGCAATTGCAACAGGCTTTGAGCGAATTCTTGCCCCATACAGTGCCAAACGTTATTGCGGTAGAGAATGAAAGGGATGATGAATTTGAAGCGTTGGTGCAAGAGTTCCTGGGTAATCTCACTACCGCGATAGAGGAGTTGCAGCATTGTGCACGTGATCAAGACTTTGCCACCTTAAGAGCTAAGGCGCATAAGCTTAAAGGTGCCGGTGGTTCCTTTGGATTTCCTCAGTTGTCACATTTTGCCAAAGACCTGATGCAGGCGGTGGATAATCACCAGGTGGATCATATAGCGCAGTTATTGCAGCAATTACAGCAATACGGTTCGAACCTGGTGCGGCAGGCTGGATAAGCTGGGCCTGGCGTTTAGCGCAAACACCAATATTGGACTTGTTGTGCGGATAGAAAACTTTCGGCCTGTTCGCCTTGTAGCATGGCAAGAGTGGATAGAACGCCGGCTTGGGAACACGTGGGTGCCGCGACCGTGATGCTGCGCGGGGCTTGCGTTTCAGGCCAACCGGTTTTCGGGTTGAGGATATGACCGTAGCGAACGCCGTTTTTAAGTACATAGCGGCGCACATCGCCGCTGGTGGCTACTGCGCCCTGAGTTAAGCGGATTTGTTTTAAAGCGGTATTCCCGGCTTGACCCGGGGTACTTGGATTTTCCACACCGACACACCAGGCATTGCGCTTGTGTCGACCGGTGGTGATGGCAATGTCGCCCCCAAAGTTGACCAGGCAGCTAATGGAGGTGGATTGGCGCAGTTGTTGTACACAATGGTCCACGGCATACTCTTTTCCAATACCGCCCAGGTCGATTTGCGTGCCGGGAGGCAGACGGATCAAGGGATTGTCCCAGTGCACCTTTTCCCAACCCACGTATTGTAAACATTGTCGTATTTGTTCCCGGGTCGGAACGCGGTCGCTGCTGTCAAAATGCCAAACGTTACTCAACGTACCGGCGCTGATATCAAACAGGCCCTCGCTCAATTCGTAACACTCTTGTGCATAGTTGAGCAGTCGTGCGGTTTCCGCATCCACACAAATCGCCTGTTTATGGGATTCGTGGTTAATTTGGTACACAATATTGTCTTTCCGGTAGCGGCTGAATTTGGCTTCGATTCGCCGGGCTTCTTGAGTAACGGTGCGCAGTAAAGCCTGGGCCAGGCCGTGGTCCTCGGTTTCCATAAGCACCTCGCAGGGACTGCCCATGGCGTGAAACCATCCTCTGAAATAACCGGGTTGACGTTTTAGGTTCATGTTCAGAATGTGAAAGAATATCCCAGCTGAAATATCCAGGTTTCCACGGTCGGGAAAAGATTCTGGTCCCTGATTTTGCCAAAGGCGGCATTGGGTTGGCCTTCACCGGATTGAAGGTACTTCTCCAGACGTATACTGAATTCGCTCAGCGGTTTGACCTCAATTCCGTACAATAAACCAAACGTGCGGCCACTCATGGCATTTAAACGGTAGTCGGCACTGGCATATTGGGGATTGTCTGAGTCGCGTAGAAAATAGCGGTGGAAGCGGGCTGCGTTTTGTTGATAGTAGCGCAGATGTGGCTGTAAAAAATGACCGTGACCTATTTCGTAGCGGTACCGAAATTCTGTTGTATGGGACTTAATATCCCAATCATCTTTGTAATAACGGTAACTGAAGCGAATGACATCCGTGTTCAGTTGGTGGATGTAGTTGCCGTATACAACCCGTTTGTGGCGTTTGTCCGGTCGGTTTTCAAAGACATACCCGGTGGTGTTGGCACTAAGATCCACTACACTGAGTATTTTGTAGGGGTCGGTCATATAACCGCGGGAGTTGCCGAAACCGACATTGAGCTGTACCAGGGTGCGGCGGTCTATGATTTGACTCAGCCCCAGAAACACGTCTTTGATGGTTTTTGATTGTTGACCGGGCAGTTGGGATTTGGCCGTGGCTGTGGTGCTCGGCATCGCACTCAGACCTACCGGGGCGCCGCCGATGGGTTTACTGTAATCTTTGCCATAGCTAAAAGCCGCAGTCACCGTCGTGTTGCGATTATTAAAATCCTGAGATAGGTTCGCGGCAAGGCTATATGCCATGTAGTCATACTCACGGGAAAAGCTCGCGCTCCATAGAGTTTTGCTTAAAGCGGCAAATGGTGTTTCCCAGGACAGATCCAGGGCACCGCGAATATCCGAAAAAGAGTGGTCTAACGGCAGTTGATGGGCGGCACTGGTATACGTTCCTTCGCCCGAAGGGGTGGTAAACGTTTGGGGAGTGTCCGTGGGGATGGCGCCATTGGCCGAGGCTCCGGTAAGTGAATCCAGTACCACACGGAGGTTGATAATATTATCATCGGCTACTTCCTTACGCAGATTAACAACCGGTTCATATACGGTGACGCGCCCGGATTCCGTATAGTACAAAAACGCGCTGTCAATTTCCCAGGGAGCTGCCTCGGTGGCTTCTACAGCTTGCAATGTGTTGGCGCCAAGCAGAGCGCACGTGGCTTTGGCCAATTGCCCACTGATGCGAGCTGGTTTCAATTGCACCCACAGCCTCCGCCGCCAACACCTGTACCTCCGTTAGAGGCTTCTTTACTAAAATATATATGCTCATCCAAAAAAACTTCCAAAGGAGCGGCATTGAGCTGCATTTTTTTCTGCGCCAGGATATCTTTTTCCCACGGTTTGACGTTTTCAATGCAAGCACTGCATAGAGTGAAGCACAGTAGAACCATGTAGCGCATAAGGCGGTTTTTCCTTAAGACATTCTTAAAATGAAAAATAATCGAGTGAGCCAATGAGTTTATTATAATACAATCAGCTTTTTGGTGGTATTTGACCTGTTTGCCCCTCCTGGTTCTGCTGCGTCGTTTCGTGTTTTTATAAAACTCAATGAAATACAGATGACTAAGTCGGGTGTAAAGGTCTGAAGTATTGTAATGCGTGTATTGTTAATAGAAGATGATGAACTGCTTGGAGAAGCTCTAAAGTCGGGCTTAAAGCAGGAAGGTTATACCCTGGATTGGTTGAAAGACGGGATCAGTGGCGAAAACGCCCTAAAAGATAACGCCTTTGACCTTGTGGTGCTGGATATTGGCCTACCGAAAAAGTCGGGATTGGATGTGCTCAAAAGTATTCGCAACGGTGGCAGCGATATTCCCGTGTTGATGCTGACGGCCCGAGACAGCGTCAAAGATCGCGTCATGGGGTTGGACAGCGGTGCCGATGACTATTTGGTAAAACCCTTCGATCTCGAAGAGCTTTGTGCCCGTTTGCGAGTTTTACAGCGTCGCCATGCCGGTCGTTCAGAACCCCTGCTCACCCATCGTAATGTGGCTTTAGACCCGGCTGCACACCGGGTGCTGTTGAATAATGAGCCGGTGAGTCTGTCGGTACGTGAGTTTGCCCTGTTGCAGCATTTGATGGAAAACATCGGTCGGGTGATACCCCGGGTTCGTTTGGAAGAAAAACTTTACGGCTGGGATTCCGAAGTGGAAAGCAACTCACTAGAAGTGTTTATTCATCACTTGCGCAAGAAACTCGGTACAGATTTGATTCGCACCGTGCGGGGTGTGGGGTATATGATTGAGTGATTACCTCAATACGTTCGCGATTACTGATCACGCTGTTGATTACGATTATCTCTGTCAGTTCGATTACGCTGACTCTCAGCTACTTTGATGCTAACAATGAAGTCCAGGAATTGTTTGATGCCCAATTAGCGCAGACCGCCCGGGTGTTACAGGTTTTGTTGTTGCCTGAAGTACTGCAAGGAAAAAACGAGGTATTGCAACGGATGTTGCAACAAGCGGACGTTGCGGACTATGAAGAAGGCAGCCCGTTTGGACATGCTTATGAACTCAAAATCGCCTTTCAGTTGTGGAACCGATCGGGAGAGCGTTTACTCAAATCAGCCAGTGCGCCGAAACAGGATATGTTTAATCAGGGTTTTTCCAACCAAACACGTGGTTACGCCGACGTGGAGTTGGACGGCAGCATATGGCGTGTTTTTAACCTTTGGGACGAAAGCGGTACCTATCTGGTGCAGACAGCGGAGCGTTACGATATCCGTAATGAATTGGTAGCGGACATTAGTGATCGTTTGGTGACCCCGGCGTTGATTTCACTGCCCGTCATAGGATTAATGATCTGGCTAGGCATTGGGCGCGGTTTGGCGCCACTGAAAAAAGTGGCAGCGGAGGTCACTCAACGCGACCCTTCACATCTGCAACCCATGGAGACAAGTAAAATCCCCGGAGAAATCGTCCCCTTAGTGACAGAACTTAATACGCTGTTCATCCAAGTGCAGCAGGCATTCGAAAAAGAACGCCGCTTTACCGATGACGCCGCGCACGAACTACGCACACCGTTGGCATCCTTAAAAACCCAAGTGCAGGTTGCGTTGCGAGCTACGCAGGATCAAGAACGAGTAACGGCTCTACAGCAGCTATTAAGCGGGGTGGATCGCGCCGGCCATTTGGTAGAACAAATGCTCACACTGGCGCGGCTGAATCCGGAAAATATTCCCTTGGAAAAACAAAGCATTAATCTCCACAATCTGTGTGCTGAGGTCATCGCTCAATTGGCACCTAAGGCGTTTCGAAAGGGTATCAATATTTCCTTGGGCGGCGATGAGCAAATCTTGGTTCAAGGAGATGAAATCAGTTTTTCCATACTGGTGAATAATCTGGTCGATAACGCTATCCGTTATACGCCGGAAGATGGCGATGTTCACGTACAGTTGGAGCGTGGCCGACAGGGAGTTCGGTTAATGGTGGAAGATAACGGGCCAGGCATACCCGACGAGCTGAGAATCCGAGTATTTGATAGATTTTACCGAGCCTTGGGTACAGAAGCATCGGGCTGCGGTTTGGGTTTGGCTATCGTCAAACAAATTTCCGAACTGTACGGTATTGGGGTGGAATTGCATAATCGCAGGGATAGCCAAGGGTTACAGGCGTTGTTGACCTTTAGGGTTTAGTCCCTGGTGTTAAAAATGGGTGTAGGTGCTGACCAGGAATTGCCTGCGCTCAATGGAAGGATCCCCGTCCAGGGGAAAGGCCAAGTCCAGATGAAGGATCTTACCGCGACCGGAGCGGCTGGATGCCAAGCGCAGCCCAATCCCGGCATCTTTTAACACATCACTCCAATCAGTAGAGCCGGTATTCCACGCGTAACCCACATCAAAAAACACCAAACCACCCACATGGAACAACTGCCACAAGTGGACATTGGAATAAAAGCGGCTTTCCAAATTAAGCAGTAATTTACGATTACCGCTTTGGTAGTTGCTGGGATACCCTCGCAGACCTTTATCACCACCGAGTAACAATTGGGTTTCTCGGTCCAGATTGTACCCCAGTTCCAGTTCCAGATTGGCATATAAGGTCTGATGTTCCTGCAACGGCAGAAAGTAACGGCTGCGACCGATGACGGTCGCGTTTTCCGATTTGTGATTGCCCATCCTGCCGGTGCTTTCCACGCTAAAAGAGGCTATGTTTTGGCTGAAAAATCGAAAGGTGCTGCCTGTGTTGGCTTCCCAAAGAAGCGCGCTGCGATCGCTGCCGAATTCGGGGTGAGCCATGCCCAGGCGTAGTCGATATTGTGTTCCCAGGTTTAAATCTTCGGTTCGAGCGATGTGATCAATGCGGGTCATTTTAATAAATCGGTTTTCCAAGCTCTGGGTTTCAAACCATGGGTAAGATAAGGTTTTGTCAGAGGGAATGAGGGTGGCATCCATAGTTTCTATCGTGCGCCGAAAAATATTTCGGCTATAGTGAAAACCATAGCGCCAGCGCAGTGCCTTGTTGTTCTTGAGCCCGGAGGAAAACCCTCCAAAAATTTCCAGATCTTCTTCGGTTTGTTTGTAAGCATTGATGATCATGCCGTTTTCATACAAACGTTCATCCCGAGTGAAGGATACCGCTTGCAGGCTAATGGCACGGCGTGAATCGAGAGAATAAAAGGGTCGTGTGAGAATGAACTCGGATTTTTCACCGTCACTGTTGTTGGTAAAATTGATACGAAACTCCAGATGCCTTAGACCCAACGCCGGATCGTAGTATTCAAACAGAGTCCCGGTACGGTTTTGTTGGAACGAACGTCGAACCTTAAGAGTTTTCCCGACACCAAATAAGTTTCGCTCCTCTAGATCGAAACTGGAGCGATTTTCACCTCCGCTGCGGTTGAAACTGACGCCCCCGGTTAAGGTCCAAGCGTCTTGTGTGGAGACGCGTACGTCAATTTTATCATCGCGCTTACCCAATACGGTGATTGCTGCATCGTACAAATAGGAATTGCCACGCAACAATCGTTCTGTTTCTTGTAATTGGCGCACGGAAAAAGGGTCACCGGTTTTAAACAATAGCAAATTCCTGATGACATGGTCCTTGGTGTTGACGTGTAGAAAATTTACGGTGCGATAAAACCAATGACTTTCTTTAGGATTGGAGGTGTCGAATACATCATTGCTTTGAATCTCAATGTTACCGAACACCGTTGTGTTGCCATCGAGGGTGTCTTGTTCCGCTTGTGGCTGTGTAGGGCTTGGGCTTTCTCGTGGCGGTTTTTGTGTTGACGGTGTTTGGTCTTGTACCGGGGATGCGGGTTTTGATTCTGGGGTGATAGGGGGAGTTGGGGATTGAGTCGACAATTGAGAGGGAGGTGTTGGATTAGGGTGGATCTGCTCGGTAGTCGGTAAGGGTTTGGCTGAGTTTGTATCCGCATTGACCAGAGGGGCCGTGGTACACACAATCAACGCGTAGATGATTACACCACTAGGGGCTTTGAAAACCCACATTAATAAAGTTTGAGGCTGGAATATGTTTGCTCGCACAGTCTTTGTCGGTTCGCAGGGACCAATTTTACAATGGAAAATGAGGTTACCTTTTTTTGCAGTCTAAACCAATAGTAAAATACCTCGTACATGACCTCTGTTATCATTACGGCAGATGTGTCGTAAACTTGAAAAGTTCTAATCAGTAGGGAAAACGGCCGTAAAACGCGCTAAATCGTGCTAAAGTCCAATTGGAGGAGAATTTATGAACATAGGTAGCCCCTTGTCTGCCAACAGCACTAAAGTCATGTTGCTCGGCAGTGGTGAGTTAGGCAAGGAAGTGATCATCGCTTTACAGCGACTCGGCGTTGAAGTCATTGCGGTGGATCGATATGCCAATGCACCGGGTCATCAAGTGGCGCATCGGGCTTATGTTATTGATATGACAAACCCTGCTCAGTTATTGGACTTAATCAAAAAGGAAAGACCCCATTTGGTGGTGCCCGAGATAGAGGCTTTGTCTACTGACACCCTGGCGGAGGTGGAGCAGCAAGGCCTGGCTGTGGTTATTCCCACAGCTCGGGCGGCACAGCTGACGATGAATCGCGAGGGTATTCGTCGCATGGCAGCTGAAGAACTCCATTTGCCCACCTCTGCCTATCGCTTTGCAGACGACTTGGAATCGGTGCGGAAAATTGTTCAAGAACAAATTGTTTGTCCCTGTATTATGAAACCGGTGATGTCTTCGTCCGGAAAAGGCCAGTCAGCTATTAATACACCGGCAGACATCGATAAGGCCTGGGATTATGCCATGAGCGGTGGACGGGTTAACCGCGGCCGGGTAATCATCGAGCAGAAAATCCAATTTGACTATGAAATTACCCTGCTCACGGTGCGCAGTCGGGACGCGTCCGGTAACACAGTTACCCGGTTTTGTGAGCCTATTGGTCATCGTCAGGAGCAGGGCGATTATGTGGAGAGCTGGCAACCTCAAGCCATGAGTGCCGTGGCTTTAACTCGGGCCAAGGAGATTGCAGCAATGGTAACGGACAATCTGGGTGGCTGGGGTTTATTTGGGGTCGAGTTGTTTGTAAAAGGCGATGAGGTTTGGTTTAGTGAAGTCAGCCCCAGGCCCCACGATACCGGTATGGTTACCATGATCACTCAGGCACAAAATGAATTTGAATTACATGCAAGGGCGATTTTGGGATTGCCGGTGGATACCTCCTTGCGCAATCCCGGAGCCAGTGCTGTGATCTACGGGGGTGTGGAGGGGCAAAACCTGGTTTATGCAGGTGTGGCAGAGGCTTTGGCGATTCCCGCTACCGATATTCGTTTGTTTGGGAAGCCGGAATCCTTTATGCGCCGGCGTATGGGCGTGTGTCTGGCCGCGGCAGAGGATACGGACACTGCCAGGCAAAATGCCAAGGAAGCCGCGTCCCGAGTACAGCCCCGTATTGGTCAATAAATTCAATCGGTAGGCCTTTCGACTATGGCTGACAAAAAAGACCTTAAAACCAACAGCAATGATGTGGCCGACTTTTTGGGTAAAGTCGCTGCCTTGCCAGTGGTGAAAAAAGCGGTATCCCGGGGGCGGCTCCTGTTTGCTCTGGATGCTACCGCCAGCCGTGAACCTACCTGGGATCAGGCCTGTCATATTCAGGGGCAAATGTTTACCCAAACACAAGCCCTTGGAGGCTTGGAGGTACAGCTATGTTTTTACAGAGGTTTTTCGGAGTTTCAAGCCAGTGCCTGGTGGCGCGATGGCACGGATTTGTTACGTTGTATGCGCGCTGTTTTTTGTGAAGGTGGCCACACCCAGATTGCCAGAGTGCTGCGCCACACCATCAAAGAAACCGCCAAAAGCAGAGTGAACGCCTTGGTGTTTGTGGGTGACTGTGTTGAGGAGTCTGCCGATGAGCTGTACCAACTGGCCGGCGAACTGGGGTTGCACGGTGTTCCCGTGTTTGTATTTCATGAAGGGAACGATCTGCATGCTGCGCACGTGCTTCGCCAAATTGCGCGATTAAGCCGCGGTGCCTACTGTCCCTTTGACAGCGGAAGCGCTCAACAATTACAACAGTTACTCAGTGCGGTCGCCGTTTATGCAGCGGGTGGTTTTGCCGCGCTGGAAGCGTTTAACCAGCGTCATGGCAGTGATGTGCTGAAATTAGGTCGCAAACCTTGATGGCTGTGACAGTCTATAGCGGAAAATTCCTTGGCTTCAAAAAGGAACAGTCTTGCGAAATTTAATGATTTTACTGGCGGTCTTCGTGTTATTGCTGATCGGGCGCAGTTACTATCGTCGTAATCCGCAGTTAGCTGCACAATGGTTGCGCAAGCTGTTGATCGGCGGCGGTATTGCCATTTTGGTATTGTTGACCTTGCTGGGTAAGCTACCCTGGTTGATTGCTCTTGTGGCAGCGGCTATTCCCGTCTTGTTTCGTTTTATGCCTCTACTGAAATACGTTCCATTGCTGAAACGGTTGTACTATCGCTGGCAGTCGAAGCAGGCCATGGGCGGAGCGGGTAATGCGCAGCGCTCCGGGGTGCAAAGCGCCTACTTTGATATGACTTTGGATCATGCCAGCGGAGAAATGGACGGGGAAATACTCCAGGGTCGCTACCAAGGGCGCTATTTACATCAATTGTCCTTGCAGCAACTCATTGCTTTATTAGGCGAATGCAGCCACGATCGAGATTCTGCCGCTCTGTTACAAGCGTATCTGGATCGTGTCCATGAAAACTGGCGCGAGCAATATCAACACAAGCAGCAACAATCCCCGTCTCAGACGGCGGGTGCCATGACACGAGAGGAAGCTTTGCAAATTCTAGGGGTAGCTGCCGACGCCGGGGAAAAAGAAATAATCGAAGCTCACCGGCGCTTAATGCAAAAAGTGCATCCTGATCGTGGTGGCTCCACGTATTTGGCGGCAAAACTCAATTTGGCGAAGGAATTGTTGCTCAATTCCTAAGCGTGATGCCTAAGGGCTCAGAATGATGGAGGTAGGATGGAATCCAGAATTATAGACTTGGAAATTCGTATTGCTCACCAAGAGGCCAGCATCGATGAGCTGACCAAAGCCGTGTTGGAACTGGAGAAGCAAAATGCCTTAATGACTCAGGAGTTGTTACGGTTGCACGAGTTGGTGAAACATATGTCGCCCTCGCCGTTGGCATTACAATCGGAAGAGACGCCGCCGCCGCACTATTAAATACCGGTAAATACAGACTGAGGCAAATGCAGATCGAGGCTCGTCTCAGTCCTTTTTCTTTAAAGAATCCACTGAAACCACCACATTCTTTTGCGGCTCGTCGATGAAATAGGGTTTTTCCGAGGCGTATCCGGCATCCTGCTTTAACTCCGATTCTCTGGCGCTGATTAAACCCAGGCAGTTACGGATATTCTCTATGGTACCGTCCGATAAGGGGTGCTTCAGTCCCGGCGCTGTAGTGGTGTCTTTGATAATATCGGTGAGCACCATTTTCATGGCATTCAAAATACGCTGTTCTTTAGTTGAATCGGAATCTTGTGACATCCGCTTTATCTCCATGGAATTTCTAAGGTGGAATCTACATTAATTCTGTTATTTTGACACAGGGCCAAAGAGTTTACTGCACCCAAAGTGAGATACAAGACGTTACCTGGGGATGGGTGTGACGAAAATGACACAAAATGGCGGTTTTGGTTTGTAATATCGAGGGGAGTTCGGCGTCAATAGTTTGAAGCCTGTCGGTGCGGCTACCGGCGGATACAGAATCGATTATTGGGAAGGCCTATGAAGAACTTGAAATCCACCAAAATAGTCATGTTGGCATTGATCGCCGTGGCCATTGCTGTTTTTTTTATATTTGATCTGGGTAGATTTTTCACCTTGGAATACATTCAATCTCAGCGTCAGGATTTCATGGCTTTTTATCAAGAGCACCAGTGGAGCACAATAATCGCTTATTTTCTGGTGTACGTGCTGGTGACAGCCTTGTCTTTGCCTGGAGCCACCATCATGACCCTGCTGGGCGGCGCAGTTTTTGGACTATTGGTGGGAACCGTGGTCGTTTCGTTTGCCAGCACGGTGGGCGCTACGCTGGCATTCTTGGTCTCGCGCTTTGCACTGCGCGATGCGGTGCAAGCTCGATTTGGCGACAAACTACAAGCCATTAATGAAGGAGTGCGTCGAGAAGGCGCTTTTTACCTGTTTTCCTTGCGCTTGCTTCCCATATTTCCTTTTTTCCTGATAAATTTATTGATGGGATTGACACCCATCGGTACGCTGAAATTTTTCCTGGTCAGTCAGATCGGTATGCTTGCGGGGACGATAGTTTATGTTAACGCGGGCAGTCAACTGGCTTCCATCGAATCACTCAGCGGTATATTGTCTCCCGGTTTGTTATTGTCTTTTGCCTTGCTGGGAATATTTCCCTTTGTAGCAAAAAAAGGCCTGGAGTTTGTTAAAAACAATAAATCCCTGCGAGCCGAGTCAGTCACGGTCCGAGATTAATTATGAGTCATACGCACAGTAAAAACCGCCGCACCGTAAAACCCAAATCCTATGATTACAATATGGTGGTGATCGGTGCCGGTGCAGCGGGCCTGGTCTCTGCTTATATTGCCTCTGCTGTTAACGCCAAAGTGGCGTTGATTGAAAAACATAAAATGGGTGGCGATTGCTTAAATACCGGTTGTGTTCCCAGCAAGGCCTTAATACGTTCCGCTAAAATGCTGAACTATGCCAAACGGGCACAAGATTTTGGTTTTAAACAGGCGCAGGTTGATTTCGACTTTGCGGAAGTGATGCAGCGAGTTCAGAGGGTCATTCAAAAAGTGGAACCCCACGACTCGGTGGAACGCTATACCCAACTGGGGGTGGAGTGTATCCAAGGGGCGGCACGAGTAATGTCGCCTTATCATGTGCAAGTCGATAACAAAATCATCACTACCCGCAATATTGTCATTGCCACCGGTGCCCGACCCCATGTACCGGACATTCAAGGGTTGCAGGCCATGAATTACTACACCTCGGATACGATTTGGGACATTCGCCAACGACCGGAACGTTTACTGGTATTGGGGGCGGGGCCCATCGGATGCGAGCTGGCCCAGAGTTTTCAACGTTTGGGTTCGCAGGTGACCTTGGTGGGGCGCTCAGGCGTATTGAACGCAGAAGACGAAGAGGTAAGCCAACTGGTGGCTGAGAGTTTGAAGCAGGACGGCGTGCGGTTACTGGATCGACACACGCCCATACGCTTTGAAATACAAAACGGTCAAAAGCGCCTGCTGTACTGCCACAAAGAGGATTCCAAGGAATGTGTATTGGAGTTTGATGCGGTATTGCTGGCTCTGGGGCGTCGTGCCAATGTCACCGGTTTCGGTTTGGAAGAGTTGGGGGTGCACATCGGCGATAAGGGTACAGTGCAGGTGGACGGTTTTATGCGCACCAACTTCCCCAACATTTTCGCATGTGGCGATGTTGCCGGTCCCTATCAGTTCACCCATATGGCCTCGCATCAAGCCTGGTATGTGGCCGTTAATGCCTTGTTCAGTCCCTTTAAAAAATTTAAGGTTAACTACGCGGTGGTTCCGGCGGCCACGTACACCGATCCGGAAGTGGCGCGGGTGGGGCTTAATGAAAAACAGGCCCGTCAACTGGGCATTCCCTATGAGGTAACCCACTATGGCGTGGATGACTTGGACCGTGCTATCGCTGACGACGAAGATCGCGGTTTGGTGAAGGTGTTGACCGTGCCGGGTAAAGATAAAATTCTTGGGGCCACCATTGTGGGGGCGCATGCGGGGGATTTACTGGCCGAATTTGTACTGGCCATGACCCATGGCCTGGGGCTGAATAAGATCCTCGGAACCATACACATTTATCCCACGTTGGCTGAAATGAACAAGTACGTGGCGGGAAACTGGAAAAAAGCCCACAAACCGGAACGCTTGTTGGATTGGCTGAAAAAGTTCCACGCCTGGCGTCGGGCTTAGCGGCTGTGATTTCCAGAGTGCCTTTGATACCGTCCACCGTTATTGCAAGATTCGCCGGCGTACTGTGCCTGCTGTTTTCTATTAACGCTCCCGTGTTTGCGGGGGACTTTGATCATGAACATAAGGTCTGGGATCAACTGTTGCGGCAGTATGTTCAGGACCACGGGGCGTTCAGTGGTGTCAATTACCGGCTCTGGAAACAGCAGCCCCAAGCCCTGGAGCAGTATTTGGCCGGCTTGTCAAAAGTGAACAAAAAGCAGTTCCAGGCCTGGACTCCACCGCAGCGTTTGGCGTTTCTCATCAATGCCTACAATGCATTTACGGTAAAACTTATTTTGCAGCATTATCCGGTTAAGTCCATCAAAGATATCGGTAGTTTTTTTCGAAGCGCCTGGAAAATTCGCTTTTTTCGCCTGTTTCAAGCCGATACCCATCTGGACGAAATAGAGCATCGTTTGATTCGAGGCGCCGAGGATTTTTCCGAGCCCAGGATACATTTTGCTTTGGTATGCGCTTCCATCGGCTGTCCCAAATTGCAGCCGCAGGCGTATACCGCCGCGAGGTTGGAAACTATGTTAGAATCCGGCGCCAAAGCCTTTCTTGGTGACCGTAGCCGTAATCGCTATAGTGCCCAAGAAGACCGGTTGCTGATTTCCAGCCTGTTTAAATGGTACGGTAAGGATTTTGACAAAACTCACGGCAGTGTGGCGCGATTTATTGCACCCTATCTCAGTGATGGTGCCCCACTGCAACAGCGCATAGCAGAGGGGCAAGTGCCCATAGACTACTTAGCTTACGATTGGGCTCTGAACGAGGCCAAAGGTGATACCCGGTGACGCAAGCTTTTTGGAAAACAAAAACCCTGCAGCAAATGACTACTGAGGAATGGGAGTCCTTGTGCGACCATTGTGGCAAATGCTGTCTGATTAAATTGGAAGACGAAGACACCGGGGATTTGTACTTCACCAATATAGTTTGTCGTCTCATGGATATGAATAACTGCCACTGTCGGGAGTACCAGCGTCGCGCTACCCTGGTGCAGGACTGTGTGGACTTGAAAAATATCCCGAATCTGGGGGATTTGCCTTTCCTGCCGGCCAGTTGCGCCTATCGACTTATATCGGAAAACCAAGAATTGCCGCAATGGCACCCATTGGTATCGGGTGACCCGGAATCCGTTTTCAAAGCCGGGCATTCGGTACGCGGCCGGGTTTTTAGTGAATTTGATAACTTGGAATTGGAAGACCACATCGTCGAGTGGCCGATGCAAGGCCCTTAGAGTATTGGGTCCCCTAGCGGCTTTTATACACAAATCAAAAGCTTTTAATCTGTCTTCATGCCGTTGGTGTTAGTCTACCAAGGGTGGTCAACAAGGTTTTCAAAAAATGTCGTAAAAACCCCGGGAGCGTCTATGAGTGAGAACAAAGATCAGGACTTTGTGAGGGAAATTCGACTGGATCCCATTGTGCCTACGGAATCCGTACTGGTTTCCACGGCCCGTGGCCAGCGTCCCCGTAAAAAAGAAGATCCCGCTCCGCGGGATACCCGAGAGCATGTGGAAACCTGCCCCTTTTGTCGCGGTAATGAGCACATGACCCCACCGGAGATTTCCACTTATTCCGAGGGGGAGCAATGGGATATTCGCATTGTGGAAAATCTCTATCCGGTATTAAGCGACGAGCAATACGGCGAAAGCATCAACGAAGGCCTGCGTCAAACCATTGAAGGGTACGGGCGCCACGAAGTGATAATAGACCATCACAATCACGGGATTGGCCTGCACCAAATGTCGCAGAAACATTTGGCACTATTATTTCTGGCGTACCGTGAACGCATGACTCAGCTATACCAATCGGACGCGCGTTTGCGTTATGTCCTGGCCTTTAAAAATTTCGGTCCTGCCGCCGGAGCCAGTATTCCCCATACCCACAGCCAACTCATAGCTTTACCGGTGGTGCCGGAGAATGTTCAGGCAGAAGTGCAATTCAGCCGTACCTATCACCGCAGCAATCATAGCTGTGTTTACTGCTGTTTGATTGACGATGCCATGACTTTCGTCGCCACAGGTTATAACAGTGAATCCGGAGAATTTCACCGAGAGCTGGACAGTGGTCTATATGTGGTGGAAAAAGGCCAACATTTTGTTGCAATTAAGCCGTTTGCCAGCCGTTTTGAATGGGAGGTGCACATCTTACCCTTGGCGCACGAGGCTGATTTTCTCAAAGTCAGCGCGCAGCAGTTAGAAGATTTGGCTTGGGTATTAAAGCGCACCATGTCCCGATTGGACAGTGTCATCGGTGGGGCGCAATACAATTACTTTCTGCATACCCTGCCGCATCAGCCTGGAAGCAATGAATTTGAAGACAGTTATCATTGGCATTTAGAGATATGTCCTCGCACCAGTATTCCCACCGGATTCGAATTGGGGTCGGGTTTGTTTGTAAACACAGTTTCACCGGAAGAAGCCGCTGCGCGTTTGCGTGCGGTTAAACTGGAAGATTGAAGCAAGGAATGGTGTAGAAGGGTGGCGTGGGCGGTACGAACAACAGAAAACGGGTTCGCAACAGCGAACCCGCCATATCGATTTATTTCGCTTTAATTTCCAACAGCTCAATATCGAATACCAGGGTTTCGTTGGGGCCGATGCCGCCGCCGCTACCGCGTGGTCCATAGGCTAAGTCAGAGGGGATAAATACCTGCCATTTAGCACCGGTTTTCATCATGGGCAGGATTTCCTGCCAACCTTTAATCACTCCAGTCAGAGGGAAGGTGGCCGGTTGGTTGCGATCATAAGAGCTGTCGAACACCTTGCCGTCAATGAGGGTGCCTTTGTAGTGCACGGTTACGGTGTCGGTGGTTTTAGGTTGTGCGCCGTTGCCGGCTGTAACCACTTTATATTGTAAACCGGACTCGGTGACTTTCACGCCGGATTTTTTCTTGTTTTTCGCCAAAAAGTCTTCGCCGGCTTTTTTGGATTTTTCGCCTTTGGCTGCCATTTTTTCAGCCATTATACGTTGTGCATTGGTGTATGCTTGTTGCATTTCTTGCTGGGTCAATTGCAGCTTAGCGTCTTTAAGTACGTCTTCCATGGCCTGTTTTACAAATTTAATATCAATGTCCAGGTCTTCCCGTTTCAAGCTCTGGCCGATTTGAACACCGATGGTGTAACTGAATTTTTCTTTGTCGGATTTAGGTTTAGCCGCAGACGCCATGGGGGAAATGGCCATGGTGACTATTGTTGCAGCTGCAACAACTGAAGATATTTTATGCACAATTATGTCCTTTAGTTTTTCAATATAGTGTATTTGTAAGACAGAAAACCATGTAGAATGTTCCAATCCGCCCGTGGCGATAAGTGATTTTAGTTAATTTAATCAAAAGCTTATCGATGGGTCCTTGCGCAAGCCGTCACGTTTTCGTTGTGGCTTTCCAGAGCTTTACCGAATAGGCCGTGGGCACATTGGGCAAACGGACTTGGAATCAGTGTAAGCAAGGGATATGCTAGCGATTCTGGATATTCAAATAATGATTCATGCTTGTTAAAGCTTGAGTAATAGTAGTAGTTTATAGCGAATCTTGGCAAGTTTATTTGCAGCCGACTTGCCCAACACCGGTGTGGCCGGAGGCAGGAGCCTGGTGTCATGCAGGTGTCAAATGGTGTGAAGAACCGGTAGTTTTTTGTCCGGGCGATAAAAATCTGAAACGGGGGCAGAACCAATGCGAGTTATCAGCGCAATGCGTCGTATGCCATGGACAAACAGCATCTTGCTGTTGCTTATGGCCTTAATATTAGCAGCCTGTACGGGAGAACCGCAGAACACTCAATCTCAAGGGAATGGAAATACCACTCCCACACCCTCCAACACGCCACCGGTGGTAACAGCAGGTGCGAATCAGTCACTGGGTGATGTGAGCAGTTTCACCTTGACCGGCGGAGCCATCGATGACACCGGTGTCCAATCTACCGAATGGACCCAGATCGCCGGGCCCGTTGTAGTCTTCGGCAACCGCCAAAACACCACAACGCAAGTTACCCTGCCTACGGCGCCTGCGAAACGTGAAGTTTTTCTGTTTCGACTCACCGCGATTGATGACAATGGTGCCAGTAGTTCCGCTGATGTCCAGGTGATAGTTACCCCGCCGTTAATCATTAACGCCGGCAGCAATCAGACGGTGTCCAGTGGAACTCCGGTAAGTTTGCGGGTGAACATACAGCGCCAAGGGGCGCCCATACAAACCTATCGTTGGGAACACACGAATCGCAGTGGTGCTTTGCCCACTCCGCCCGTCACCGGTGCAACTGAGCAAATCCTGCAATTTACTGCGCCAACGGTGAGCCAATCCACCGCTTATAATTTTTCCGTCGTGGTCACCGATGAGGATGGCGTCTCCGAAACAGCCGGCGTTATTGTCACCGTTGTGCCGCCGGTTGCGGGTAATACACCGCCCACTGCAAATATCAGCGCCAATCAAACCACGGTCAATGTTGGGGATACCGTGGTGCTTAACGGTAGCGGCAGCAACGATCCGGACGGTACGATAGTGAGCTGGAACTGGCTGGTCACGTCTACCGGTACCAATATCACATTGGTGTCCAATGGTGCCAATCAAGTACAGTTTGTTGCTCCCCAGGTCGTAAGCAACACCATAGTCACCGTACAACTCACCGTAACGGATTCGCAGCAAGCAACGGGTTCCACTGAAATTAACATTACCATTAACGGTAATGCAGTACCCACCGTATCGGCGGGCAATGATCAAAGTGTGACGGTGGGCGATACGGTTAACCTTACAGCCGCGGCCACCGACGAAAGCCTCGGGACTTTAGTGTATGTCTGGGAAATTCTCTCCGGCCCAAATGGTGTCAACTTATCCAGCACCAGTGCGGCACAGATTTCCTTTACCGCGCCTGCTGTGACCGCGCCCACGCCGGTTACCTTGCGTATCACGGTTACCGATAATCGCGGTGTGTCGGCTTCGGATACGGTTCTGATTACCATTAACCCGGTGGCCGTTAATGCGCCGCCCAGTGTCAGTGTTACCGATGCAAACCTAAGCGTCGCCTCCGGTGCTGCGGTAACACTGAGCGGTTCTGCCAACGATTCCGATGGCACCGTGACGTCTTTGGTATGGTCTCAAACCGGTGGCAGTCCTACCGTGACGCTGAGTAATGCCAACAGCGCCACGGCGACGTTTACAGCGCCCACCGTGGGCAGTGCCACCACCCTTAACTTTACCCTGACAGCCACCGATAACGATGGCGCAACCGGAACTGCGCAAGTGGTTGTGACGGTTAATCCTCCGGGTAATGTGGCGCCTGTCGCCAATGCCGGAGGGCCGCAAACCGTAACAGAGGGCGCTGCGGTGACTCTATCAGGCGCCGGTAGCAGCGATTCGAATGGCGGTACTATTGTCTCTTACGCTTGGGCCCAGACGGGTGGCAGTCCCAGCGTCACTTTGACCAACGCCAATGGCGTAAATGCCGGATTCATAGCGCCCACTGTGGGCGTGACGACCCAATTGACTTTTACCTTGACAGTGACCGATAACGACGGAGCCAGTGACACGGATTCGGCAGTTATAACCATAAATCCGGCGCCCGCAGCCAATCAACTGCCAACGGCCAACGCTGTTGCGGATCCGACTGTGATCTCGGGTACGCTGGTGACCCTGGACGGGTCCGGCAGTAGTGATCCCGATGGCACCATAGTTTCATACGCGTGGAGCCAAACGGGAACGCCGGCTGTTACGCTTAATAATGCCAATGGTGCTGTCGCAACATTTTCGGCCCCCAGTGTCGTTGCACAAACGGTATTGAACTTCACCTTGGTGGTGACCGATGATCAAGGGGGTAGCGATTCGGCGATGGTTTCCGTCACAGTCAATCCCTTGGTCGGCCAGCAACCGTCCCGGCTCAGTGGCACGATTTCGGTGACCACCTCACATGTGGTGGATAGCGACGTGAATGATGCCGATGCTGATTTCATCGACAATAGTGTTATCACAGGAACGGTCCAAGCTTTGCCCAACCCGGCCGTGCTGGGAGGCTATTTGAATCGGCCGAGCTCCGGTCCTGCGGGAGCATCACGGATCAGTGGCGATGTGGAGGATCATTATGCTGTCAGTCTCAACAGCGGCCAAACGGTCAATCTGCATTTGGGGGACAATAACGGTGATGCCACCACAATGGTATGGATGGTACTGACATTAGGGGGTTCGGCTGTAGCAGGGCAGTCTGTTACCGGTTCCAGCGGCGTATTATCGGTAACTGCACCGGCAACCGATAATTATGTAGTGTACATCCAGCTGATTTCCGACACCGGTTCCATTTCTTATGTGTTAACCGTGGGTTCCCAGGCACCTGTCGCATTGAATGCCAATGCTTTCAGTGCTGCGGATGATTTCGTGGCCGGACAGCTGATTGTGGACTTTAAGAAATCTCCAAATACCTTTTTTCCGGCGCAGGCTAAAGTCAACGCCTTGGGTATGACTGTGCAGGGCGGCAGCTCGGATCGGGAAATGCTGTTGCGTTTAAATACCGACGTCAATGGTGTTGCTCCGGCAACCCTAAGTGCGCTGGGAATACCGGCTGTTCCCTACCGCGCCGCCAATGCCGAAGCGCAATTGAAACAGGATACCATTTTGGCAGCGGCTGCATTGCAGAACCGCCCTGATGTAGAGTCGGTACGTCTTAACTACCGAGTGTTCGCCGCTGCCGTGCCTAACGATACTTTGTACGGTTTGCAGTGGCACTTTCCGTTGATCAACTTGCCCCAGGCCTGGGATACCAGCACCGGTTCGGCGGATGTTGTGGTGGCGATCATTGATACGGGCATTTTACCCAATCATCCGGATTTGCAGGGTCAGTACGTTAACTATGGTTATGACTTTGTCAGCGATCCTTCCAATGCCTTGGATGGTGACGGTATCGATTCCGATCCCACCGATTTGGGCAATGGTACGGGAGGCGGTTCCTATCACGGCAGCCACGTAGCCGGTACGGTGGCTGCGGCCAGCAACAACAATACAGGGGTAGCCGGAATTGCTTGGAACAGCCGCATTTTGCCGCTTCGGGCCTTGGGCGCTCAAGGAGGCACAGACTACGATGTGTTGCAGGCCATCCGTTACGCGGCGGGATTGAGCAATGACTCGGGTGTCACCCTTAGTCCGGCTCAACGGGCGGATGTGATCAACCTGAGCTTGGGCCGTACAGGTAACACCACCACACCACCGTCCACCTATGTGCAGGCACGTCAAAACGGTGTCATTATTGTGGCTGCGGCGGGGAATGATGGAAACAACGATATATACCTGCCCTCGGCATACGAAGGCGTGGTCGCCGTGAGCGCCGTGGATATCAGTCGCAGCCTTACCGGCTACTCCAATTTTGGTCCTAACATCGATATCGCGGCGCCCGGAGGCACATCGCGGGACGTAAACTCTGATGGTTGGCCCGATTCGGTCTACAGCACCGGTGGCAGTGGTTCCGGCAGTCGCTTGCAGTACTTGTACCCACCCCAAAATGGCACTTCTATGGCAGCGCCTCACGTGGCGGGAGTGGCTGCTTTGATGAAATCCGTGTACCCGGCGCTAACACCGGCTCAATTTGACAGTATGTTAGTCGCCGGCGACCTGACTCAAGATCTGGGTCCCAACGGCCGGGATGATTCCTTTGGTTACGGTTTGGTGGATGCGCAAAAGGCTGTGTTGGCTGCAGACGCCTTGGCCGGCGGGGGAGGCGCTGCACCATCACCTGCGTTACAGGTGACGCCTACCAATATTAGTTTTGGTCTGGCATTAAACAACCAAACCGTGACCATTTCCAATAGTGGAAGCGGCGCCCTGAGCGGGCTCAGTGTGACGGAAAACAGTAATTGGCTCAGTGTGACGCCGGTAGCCGTGGACGCTTCCGGTTTGGGCACCTACCGCGTCTCCGTTAATCGCACCGGCTTAAGCGCCAATGTCTATAGTTCCGCTGTTGCGGTCAGCTCCAATGCCGGTTCCACTAATATTAACGTCACCATGCAGGTTGCACCTGCGGCCATCGATGATAATGCCGGACCCCAGGTCGTGGAATTGTGGGACCGGATCAATCAGGTCATTAGCGCTTCCGTTAAGGTGACTGTAATCGGTGGTGTGTACAGTTACGCCTTTCCACAAATTCCACCGGGAACTTACCAAATCCGTTCGGGCTCGGATTTGGACAATGACGGTGTGTTGTGTGAAATGGGCGAATCTTGCGGGGCTTATCCTGTGCTGAATTCGGTTTCGGGGGACATCGTGGTGGATGGCAGTGGCACCGACATCAATAACCTCAATTTTGAAACCGGTTTTATTATTACAGCGCACTAACGCGGGCATCTGTGATGCAGGGTTCTGTAGGGAAATATACAGAACCCTGCTCTGGATCTGAACCGGCTAACAACACTAAAAAACTTGGCTTTTGTTTCATTGCGCTATATGCTAGGGGCTGATGTTAGTACTAAATCGGCCTATGTCGGCATGTAGCCAACACTCGACAAAGTATCGGTCGTCTGCATTGCTACGCTTAACGCGTCACAGAAATATTGCTTACCGCTACTATTCCTGCCTCCCAATGTTTCGCATGAGAATCTGTTCACGGTATGCATTCATACAAATTGGCATTCTTAGTGTTCGGCAATCTTAGTGTTCAAGGCCGTCGCAGCGAGGTTACAGCATGAAGAATTCATTGGCGGTTAACGGGCTACCCTACAAAGCATTGGGGTTGCTATTCTCCACTGTATTGTTACTTTCCTGTGACAGTCTGCTGGATGATGATCCTAAGGGGGCTGTCAGCGGCACCTTGTACGTGTCGTCTATCCACTATGTGGATTCGGATGTAAACGATCCCGCCGCACCTTTTATCGCCAACGATTCCATTGCAACGGCTCAACTGATTCCCAATCCCGGTTTGGTCGGTGGTTACGTAAATCAGCCCGGCATGGGACCTAATGGGCGCAGCCGCTCCGTAGGCGATGTGTTTGACGTTTACCAGGTCGATTTAAATGCCGGGCAGATCGTTACTCTGTCCAGGGCTAACAGCACAGCAAGTTTGGCCCTGGAGTTGTTACTGAACGGTCAGTCCCTGGAGAAAAGCACGGGAAACGGCAACCTTAGCGTGACGGCGCCCAGTACTGGCACCTATCACCTCCGTGTTGAAGTCAGTCTGGGTGCATCCGGTTATCTTCTCACCGTGGGCGTTAATTTACCGGCTACAGCATCCTCAGGTAATGGTTTCAGTTCCAATGATGACTTTATTCCCGGCGAATTAATTGTCAAATTCAAACCTGCATACTCGGGTTTCTCCCCGGCCGCCAATCGTGCCGCCGCATTGGGGATGACCGCCAAAGGCGGGGCGGAGGACCGCGATATGTTACTGGGTATTAATGTTGGACGTAACGGGGGAGCGCCTATGGCTCCCGGTACATTTTCTGCCTTGGGAATTGAGCCCGCATCGAATGCAGTGTCAGCGCAGCAACAATTGAAGCAGGATACCATCACGGTTGCGGCTGCGTTACAGCGGCGTAGTGACGTTGAATCGGTGCGGTTGAACTATCGCGTTTACCCGGCCCGGGTGCCCAATGATTCCCGTTATCCTATGCAATGGCACTATCCTCTCATAAATTTGCCCCTGGCCTGGGATATTAGTACGGGTAGTCCTGATGTCATTGTTGCTGTGTTGGACACGGGTATTTTACCGCAACATCCAGATCTGGATTACCAGGACGGACAGCAAGGCCAGTTTGTGTCAGGCTATGATTTTGTAAGCGACCCGGTTAGTGCCGCTGATTTGGATGGGCCCGACAGCGATCCCACCGATCCCAACAGCAGCGGCGGGTTTCACGGAACCTATGTGGCCGGAATCGTTGCTGCCAACACAAACAATAGTCAGGGTGTGGCGGGTGTTTCCTGGAACAGTAAAGTGATGCCTTTGAGAGTACTGGGTGTTGCGGGCGGCAGCGAATTTGATGTAATGCAGGGTGTATTGTATGCAGCCGGTTTACCCAATGACACGGGAATCGTGCCAACACAAAGGGCAGATGTCATTAACTTGAGCCTGGGTCGTCTCAAAGGTGCTGTTGAAACCCTGGAGCCTCCCAGCGCCTATGCTGCGGCACGTAATGCCGGTGTCATCCTTATCGCGGCCGCGGGTAATGACGGTTCCGCTACCCCCTTTCTTCCGGCAGCTTATACCGGCGTGGTTTCAGTGAGCGCTGTGGATATAAGTCGCCAATACGCAGCCTATTCCAATTATGGCAGTACCATAGATGTGGCGGCGCCCGGTGGTGGCAGTACCTGGACCGATATTAACGGTGATAATAACCCGGACTATGTTCTCAGTACGGCGGGGGATGACAGCACCGGGGTTTTACGGTACGGGTACAGCTTTATGACAGGCACTTCGATTGCCACACCTCATGTATCCGGCGTGGCAGCCTTGATGAAATCCGTGTATCCCAATTTAAGCCCGGATGAATTCGATAACTTGCTCAGAGGCGGTCTCTTGACACAAGATCTGGGCATCACGGGTTGGGACGAGCGTTATGGCTATGGTTTGGTGGATGCCTACAAGGCCCTAACCACAGCGCAGGCGCTGGCCGCGGGTAATGCCCCATCACAGGGAGACCCGCTGTTACAAGTGGCGCCTGGGCAGTTGAATTTTGGCCTGGCGGCATCGCGCTTGAGGCTTATCCTGTCCAATTGGGGTGGTGGCATTGTGACAGGAGTGAACATAAGCCAGGACTCCGGCGGCTGGTTGCAACTATATGCAGTGGCAGTGGACGGCGACGGTTTGGGCGAGTATCAAGTTCTAGTGGATCGTAGCCGTTTGGCGCCGGGTATATACACGGCAAACGTGAGGGTCAGCTCCGATTTTGGATTTGCGGATATTCCCGTCAGCATGGAAGTGGCGCAACCCGACAACAGTCACAATGCCGGGGTACAGCATGTGAAATTACTCCGTGCAGAGGACCAACGCATGGTAGGGTTCGTCACCTCTGTCGTCTCCGATGGCGGCGTTTATCACTACCGCATCGGCAATGTTAAAGAGGGCAGATATATCTTACGTTCCGGTTCAGATCTGGATAATGATGGGGCAATATGTGAAATCGGAGAGTCCTGTGGAGCGTATCCGGTATATCCGGGAGCAGCGGAAATCAGTGTCCTGAGTGACGTAGTAGACCGTTGGGATTTTGAAGTCGGTTACAATCTGGGTACGGGAATGCCCCAATAGGGTGATTGGTCAGAAGTACTGTCCCCAATCGTATTGCTTGTCTCCGCACACTAGAAAAAACGGATTTAGCAAGGAACGTTTGGTATTGTAGCGCAGAGGTTGCATCTGTAAGTCCATAATAACCCCGCCGGCCTCTTCAACGACACATTGGGCCGCCGCAGTATCCCATTCGGATGTGGGGCCCAAACGAGGGTAAATGTCCGCCTTACCTTCGGCGACCAGACAGGACTTTAGTGAACTGCCCATGCTGATAATGTCATACGGGCCTATTTTTTGTAAAAATTCAATTAAAGAGTCGCCCCGATGCGAGCGGCTACCGGCTACGATGACTTTTTTACCCGGTTTCTTGCGACTGTGTATGGCCAAGGTTGTTTTACCCGGCTCCTGTTTATACGCCCCCTCACCTTTGCAGGCAAAGTAGCAAACTCCGGTGACCGGGGTGTATACCACCCCCAGTATGGATTTTTGTTTATGTATCAAGGCAATGTTTACGGTGAATTCTCCATTACGTTTGATGAACTCACGGGTGCCATCCAAAGGATCCACTAACCAATAGGTTTCCCACTGACTGCGTTCATGAAAAGCAATGTGGGTGGACTCTTCTGACAAAATCGGAAAATCTTGAGTGAGTTGCTCCAAGCCGTCTTCGATACAGTGGTGCGCTGCCAAATCGGCTTGAGTCAAAGGTGTGTTGTCATGTTTCCGAGTGACGT
Organism: Gammaproteobacteria bacterium; assembly: GCA_029882975.1. NCBI lineage: Bacteria > Pseudomonadati > Pseudomonadota > Gammaproteobacteria > Gammaproteobacteria bacterium. The sequence goes on along the minus strand of JAOUJW010000009.1, from coordinate 113,495 downwards.
CAAATCCCGAGTTGTAGACGTGTAATATTTCGCGACCGGCAGCCTGAGCGATGCGGATAACCGGTTCCAGCCAGGGTTCGGGATTTAATTTCATAGTTGTATTCCGTTGTTTAAACTTTTTCACCCACGGGCGTTTTGCTGAGATGCTTCAGGCCGGTTGATGGTATTTTACCATAAACAGGGCGGCAATAGTTCTGGCCTCGGTGCACTCAGGGTGTCGCAGCAATTGTTCCAGTTCGCTGAGTTTCCACGGTACGACTTCTATAGGTTCGGGTTCATCTCCCGGCAGCCTTTTTTCGTACAACTGCGTGGCCAGCACAACATGGGTATTATTGGCCAGGTATCCGGGTGATGCAGAAAGAGACTTTAACCGCTGCAGTGAATGGGCAGCATATCCCACTTCTTCTGCCAGTTCCCGATTGGCGGCTTCCTCTACGGTTTCATTGGCATCTATCTTACCTTTGGGTAAGGCCAGCTCATAGCGCTCTACACCGGCAGCGTATTCACGTATCAACAAAACCGTGTCGTCATCCAATAGAGGGACTATCAGTACAGCCCCCTGTCCCCGTGGACACAGTCGTTCATATTGGACTTGCACGCCATTGGAAAACCGCAGATCCAACTGCTCAATGGTAAAAATTCGGGATTGGGCTACTATTTTTCGTTTGGTAATTTCCGGCATTTTGGCTCTTTATAGGGTCTCAAATTACGCTTACTGATTCCTTGCGCGGCATCGGCCTGTAGGTTCTTATGGTTGCGGGGCAATGAATAAGCTATTCCACTTAATTATAAACCCTGTGGCGCCGGTGTGCTGCTTGCGAGGCCTTTTTGAATGTATCAATTTTGCGTCGAGGATACGTGGATCGGTAAGGATATTATAGGGTTTTCACGGCTGCGGGTGTAAATATTCTGCCATAGTAGGCCTATTTTCCCTGTTTTGATGACTGAATAATCAAAAGTGGGGAAAATACTGCAAAAATAGATATAAAAAAGTTTTACTTAATGTAAAATTCGGCTATTTTATAAATGCACGTTTAATTATTAACTAGCAAGGGAGAAAGTAAAATGGCGGCAAAAAAGAAAGCTGCGAAGAAAAAGGCAGCAGCAGCGGCAGCACCAGCTAAGAAATTGAAGACGGTAAAAGACCCCTTCACCAAGTCTCAGCTTATTGCCTCGTTGTCTGAACAAACCGATTTGACCAAAAAGCAAGTCGGTAGCGTACTCGCCAGTCTGGCGGAGACCATTGAAGCACATATCAAACGAAACGGAGCAGGTGTATTCACTATGCCGGGTCTGTTGAAGTTGAAAGTTGTGCGTAAACCCGCAACCAAAGCCCGTAAAGGTATCAATCCGTTTACCGGCGAAGAAACGGTGTTTAAAGCCAAACCGGCTCGAAATGTAGTTAAAATTTTGCCCTTGAAAGCAGTTAAAGAAATGGCAAAATAAGCAGCAGCAGTACCGCAAAACACAGAAAGGGGGCGCAAAGCCCCCTTTTTGATGGTCGTATGTTTCATACTGCTGTCATGGCAGGCTTGTTTTACATGGCTTTGTTTTAGACATACATTCAACCTATGACTGCCAGGGCAGCGGACTTAAGGATTCGATGGGCCAACGAGCCTTGGCATTAAATCCCCCTTGTTGCTGTTCTCCCGCACTTAGTCGTAGGGCGCCCGCATAAGCAATCATGGCACCATTGTCGGTGCAAAACAGGGGGCGTGGATAATAAACTTCACCCTGGATGCTATGAAGCAGTTGTGCCAATTTCTCGCGTAGTTGTGTATTGGCGCTGACACCGCCGGCAACCACCAGCCGTTTTAAGCCGGTATGTTCTAAGGCGCGGCGACATTTAATAGCGAGCGTGTCTATGATGGCTAATTCAAAGGCGCAGGCTATATCCGCTTTGGTTTGATCGTCCGAGGGGTGGGTATGGATGGTGTTAAGTGCAAAGGTTTTTAAACCACTGAAACTAAAATCCAGTCCCGGGCGATTGGTCATGGGGCGGGGAAAACGAAATCGTTGCGGATCTCCTTGTTGTGCCAGTTTTGCCAATGCAGGCCCTCCCGGGTAAGGCAGACCCAACAATTTAGCCGTCTTATCGAAAGCCTCTCCGGCGGCATCGTCCAGGCTCTCACCCAGAACCTCGTAGTGTCCCACACCTTGCACTTTAACCAGCAGGGTGTGACCGCCCGACACCAGCAAGGCGACAAAGGGAAAAGGTGGTGGTTCATCTTCCAGCATGGGGGACAACAAATGTCCTTCCATATGGTGCACCGCAATAGAAGGTATGTCCCAGGCCCAAGCCAGGCTGCGGCCCACGGCGCAGCCCACCAATAAGGCACCAATCAAGCCCGGGCCCGCCGTATAGGCAACCGCATCAATTTGAGTTTTTCGCAAGCCGGATTGTTGCAACACGTCATCGATTAAAGGAATGGTTTTGCGCACATGGTCCCTGGATGCCAACTCCGGCACCACGCCCCCATAGGCTGCATGTAGTGAAATCTGGCTATGCAGGGCATGGCCCAAAAGACCACATTCCGTATCGTATATTGCCACTCCTGTTTCGTCACAGGAGGTTTCTATGCCCAAAACTCTCATCTCGACCCGTCCAAGAACAATTTTTTAAGAAAATTAGGATTTTTTTTGGTTGTATTTTTGCATTCTGCTTCACTTACTACTAGAATATTGCGCTCCCTGGGTCTGGATGCCTTTCCGAGGCCTGGGCGCTGCCAAGCGAGTCCGCATTTTACCAGGAAACGGGTACCAGGGTTTACCCTGAGCGGGTGCCGGCTTCAGAAACAGTCTGAACGGCAGCTTGAGTATTCGCTTATTAATTTAGAGGATATTGAATGCCTAACGTTAAAGTTAAAGAAAACGAGCCGTTCGATCTGGCTCTGCGCCGTTTCAAACGCTCTTGTGAGAAAGCAGGTATTTTAACAGAAGTGCGTCGTCGTGAGTTTTATGAAAAACCCACTCAAGTGCGTCAGCGAAAACTGGCTGCTGCGGTAAAGCGCCACATGAAAAAAGTTTCGCGCGAAATCGCACGCCGTAGACGTCTGTACTAATTCCCTTAGGCCTGACGCTTCGGTTGGATGGCGTTAGGTATAAAGCGTAACGAGTCAGCGCAAAAGGTCCCAGCCCGTGTCCACACTAAAACAACAGCTTACGGACGATATGAAGGCCGCCATGAAGGCGAAAGAGAAGCAGCGCCTGGGCGTGTTGCGTCTCGCTTTGGCTGCCCTCAAACAGGTGGAAGTGGATGAGCGCAAAGAACTCACTGACACCGATGTGCTGGCTGTGCTGGACAAAATGATCAAGCAGCGTCGCGATTCCATCAGTCAATATGAAGCGGCTAATCGCCAGGATCTGGCGGATCAGGAAAAGTACGAAGTGGATGTGCTGCAAGGGTATTTACCCGCGGCGATGGACGAAAACGAGCTGGAGGCCGTGATCAAAGAGATCATCGCTGCAACCGGTGCCGCATCCATGCAGGACATGGGTAAAGTTATGAATGAACTGCGCCCCAAAGTACAGGGCCGTGCCGACATGGGCATGGTGAGTCAGAAGGTGAAGTCACTTCTTTCCGGCGCATAAGCCATCAAGCAGTCGCCATTTTTCCGTCATTGTTTTAAGTTACCACTCCGCTATATCAGTAATCGCTGTATTAACGGCTCAAGTTATCTTGTTACCGGCGTGGATGCGCATGCAGTCTCAATAAATGCTGACAGTGAAGCGCCGAAAGCATACCATTAGTGCTTATGGCCGGTAAGATTCCACAACAGTTCATAGACAACCTGCTTATTCGTACCGATATCGTTGAGGTCATTAATAGCCGTGTGGCTTTGAAAAAAGCCGGTCGCGAATACACAGCTTGTTGCCCGTTCCACAATGAAAAAACCCCTTCTTTTACCGTCAGCCCGGACAAGCAGTTCTATTATTGTTTCGGCTGTGGCGCCAATGGGTCCGCTATCGGTTTTTTGATGGAATACGATCACATGGGGTTTGTGGATGCCGTCGAAGACTTGGCCTCGCGGGTCGGGATGACCGTACCCACAGAATCTTTACCCGATACTCGCAAGCCTGATGTCCATATTTATAAAATTCTGGGTAAAACAGAGACTTATTTTAAGTATCAGTTAAAGCATTCGGAACATGCGGCCACAGCGGTGGATTATTTAAAACGTAGAGGCCTTTCCGGTGTTATTGCCCAGGAATACGGAATTGGCTTCGCTCCGCCGGGCTGGGACAACCTGCTTAATGCTTTTGCTCAAAAGGGAACCTTACCGGAGCATTTGGAGAAAGCCGGATTGCTGATCGCCAAAGACAGTGGCTCTTATTATGACCGCTTTCGCCATCGCATTATGTTTCCTATCCGCGACCAACGTGGGCGTACCATTGCTTTTGGTGGACGTGTCATGGGAGACGAGACCCCCAAATACCTCAATTCGCCGGAAACCAGTGTATTTCACAAAAATCGCGAACTATACGGATTGTATGAATCGCGTAAGGCAGTGCGCGACTTAACTCAAATTATAGTAGTGGAAGGGTATATGGACGTAGTGTCCTTAGCACAATTTGGTATACGAAACGCCGTCGCGACCTTGGGTACTGCCACTTCGCAAGAACATTTGGAGCGTATATTCCGTATTGTACCGGAAGTGGTATTCTGTTTTGATGGCGATCGCGCCGGCAAAAAAGCCGCTTGGCGTGCATTAACGCAATCTTTGCCTATAATCAGGGAAGGCAGACAAATTAAGTTTTTGTTTTTACCTGAAGGAGAAGATCCGGACTCGCTGGTACGAAAGGAAGGTACAGAACAGTTCCAACATCGAATGGACCAAGCCGTACCATTCTCAAGCTTCTTCTTTAATACCATGGCCAAGGGTGTTAACTTGAGCACCCTGGACGGCCGTTCCATGATAGTGGAGAGAGCCAAGCCGTTGCTGACAAAAATCCAGCCCGGTGTATTTCTGCAAATGATGTTGGCAAAGTTAGCGGAAATTATTCACATGGACAGCGAAAAATTGTCTACACTTATTTTTCCAACACAATATAAAAAACAACCGGTGGTACCGGCAAAAACCAAAAATGGGGGATTGTCACCTGTAAGGCATGCCATTCGGCTGTTGCTGGAGAAACCGCAATTGGCACACTCGGTAGATCTTACACAAATCAATGGGTTACACACACGGGGTGTTGACCTGCTGTGTCGTATCGCAGAGTTGGCCCAAAACAATCCTGAATTAAGCTGTGGAGCCTTGCTGGAACACTGGCGTGGCACCACAGAAGGCGGACATTTGGCGAAGTTAATTAATATTCCGCTGCAATTGTCCGAAAACGAGGTAGAGAGAGAATTTGCCGATACGTTTAATAAATTAATTAAATGGCGTGAAGACCAACGGCTGGATGAGATTCTGGAAAAGTCCCGTTTCGAGCAAGTAAGTGAAGCGGACAAGCAAGAATTAAAAAAAGCATTGACCGAAAAACACTGACCATTGAATGTTTTGCACGATTTAGAGTCGAACATTAATGTTAGGTCAATGAGTGCGGTTTGTTGTATACTTTGCGGCTATTTTTTTATGCGATTGAGATATATAGACACCTATGAGTATGAATGTAGAGCAGCAGTCACAGCTTAAGCTATTGATCGCAAAGGGAAAAGAACAAGGTTACCTTACTTATCGTGAGGTTAACGATCACTTGCCCAACGATATTGTGGACCCATCACAAATCGAAGATATCATTAGCATGATCAATGATATGGGCATTGCTGTACACGAAATAGCCCCGGATGCTGACAGTATCGTACTGTCAGAAAGCAGTGTTACTGCCGATGAAGACGTGGCCGAAGAGGCTGCTGCCGCTCTGGCTAATGTCGACAGCGAATTTGGTCGCACCACCGACCCCGTGCGCATGTACATGCGAGAAATGGGGACTGTAGAGCTGCTGACCCGTGAGGGTGAAATCGAAATTGCAAAACGTATCGAAGACGGTGTTAACCAGGTGTTTAACGCCTTGGGTCGCTATCCCGGCAGTTTGATCTCCCTGATGCATGCGTTTGACAAAATCGATCAGGAAGAACTGCGTCTGGCCGACGTAATCGCCGGATTTCGAGACCTGGAAGACGATATGATACCGCCTCCGGTAGTCGTAGACGTTACTGCGGACGTTGCTGATGACAGTGACGACGATGACGATGACGATGATGACGATACCGCATCACCAGTGGATGTGGGACCGGACCCGGAAGAGTGCGCCAAGCGCATCGGCCAGGTTCGCAAGCTCTACGCCAAATATGCCAAACAATTGGCTGACTCCGGTCGCGATAAAAAAGCGGAAAAGACCTATGCCGAGCTGCGTGAAGTATTTGAGCAGTTCAAACTGGTACCCAAGCTGACCGATCGCCTGGTGGGCAATATGCGCGACATCGTTAATCGCGTGCGGGTGCAGGAAAAAGTCATTATGGAACTGTGCGTGAAAAAAGCCAGTATGCCCCGCAAAGACTTTATTACCTCCTTCCCGGACAATGAAACCGACCTGCAATGGCTGCAAAACCAAATCGGTGAAGGCAAAAGCTATTCTGCCAATTTGGAACAGCACAAAGACGAAATCCTGCGGGCGCAGAAAAAATTATTGATACTGGAAGACGAAAGCGGAATCACCATTGGTGAAATCAAAGACATCAACCGCCGCATGTCTATCGGTGAGGCCAAAGCCCGCCGCGCCAAAAAGGAAATGGTGGAAGCCAACCTGCGTTTGGTGATTTCCATCGCCAAAAAATACACCAATCGCGGCCTGCAATTCCTGGATCTGATCCAGGAAGGCAACATCGGCTTAATGAAAGCCGTCGACAAATTCGAATACCGCCGCGGTTACAAGTTCTCTACCTATGCCACTTGGTGGATACGTCAGGCCATCACCCGGTCCATCGCCGACCAGGCCCGTACCATCCGTATTCCCGTGCATATGATTGAGACCATTAATAAGCTCAATCGCATTTCCCGGCAAATGCTCCAGGAAATGGGGCGCGAAGCCACCCCGGAAGAGTTGGCTGCACGCATGGACATGCCCGAAGACAAAGTGCGTAAAGTGCTGAAAATCGCCAAAGAGCCCATTTCCATGGAAACCCCCATCGGTGATGATGAAGACTCACGCCTGGGCGATTTTATCGAAGACCAGAACCTGCTCTCGCCGGTGAACTCCGCCACCTTCGAAGGCCTGCGCGAAGCCACCCTGGAGGTACTGGACAGTCTCACGGCACGCGAAGCCAAGGTATTGCGCATGCGTTTCGGTATCGACATGAACACCGACCACACTCTGGAAGAAGTGGGCAAACAATTCGACGTCACCCGTGAGCGTATTCGTCAGATCGAAGCCAAGGCTCTGCGCAAACTGCGCCACCCCAGCCGCTCCGATCCCCTGCGCAGCTTCATCGACACCGATGATATGGGCAATAATAGCTAAAGCCCAGGTTGATAAAACAAACTACCAAACCCGCCAATCGGCGGGTTTTTTTGTGGCATTCCTGCTATCGAAATTCTTCATTCATAAACGATTTCGCTGGAATTACCCGCGAAACCTGATAAAATGCGCGGTTCCGGGCCTGTAGCTCAGTTGGTTAGAGCAGGGGACTCATAATCCCTTGGTCGTAGGTTCAAGTCCTACCGGGCCCATTGAATACGACATACAGGTGCCGCGAAGCACAAGGATGTGCGAGAGCGGCCATTGTACAAGGATGTACAGGTGCCGCGAAGCACAAGGATGTGCGAGAGCGGCCATTGTACAAGGATGTACAGGTGCCGCGAAGCACAAGGATGTGCGAGAGCGGCCACCAAACCCTTTCTAGAATTTTATCCTTCAAACGATACTAAGCTTTTTGCTCAGTTGTTCGGTTCGAATTTATTTGCACCAGGAGCGGTTGCCGAGATGTACTTATGCCGCGAGCACAAGGATGTGCGAGAGCGGCCATTGCACATGGATGTACAGGTGCCGCGAAGCACAAGGATGTGCGAGAGCGGCCATCAATATTTTCTGTTTATAAATTTTCCTGCCTTAATTCGAAAGTGTTTCGGACGAAGATATATCTCCTCCCTATTCCTTAACAGAGAAAGTGATGAATAGCTACCAGAACCTGGATAACCTGATTTTCAGCTACTTCAATCAAGACTTTGATCTTGGTGGAGACAGTATAGAGGAAATAGTAAAAGGATTTAATTCCAGTCACACAGAGGAGCAGCGTAATCAAGTGAGGCAAGAAATACAGGCTTTTATGGCTGGTGATAATGTTGAAAGTGTGTTCGAAGAGAAATACGGATTCGATGTAGATCCGGCTCTTTGGGGGCATACTGCTAAGAGTTTCTTGGAAAAACTACTTGCATTAATTTAGGGCTGACAATTCACCTGTTTAAATCGGTTTGCATACGTGATTGGTATTTAACAACTCCTTCTCAAATATTCGCGTACCTTAAGGCAACTTCGGTAACAACGAATTACATTTTTCCAAGACTTTGTTGTGAGTGAGGTTGGGTTGATTGCTTTGGGTCAACGCGACGCATTGTTCGTAGGCGGTGTATTTGTTGGGTTTTCCAAAGCCAAATAGTGCGAGTACGGCGATGGAAACGCTGATAACGGATACGGCGATAGTTACGAACTTCCAGCGTTCGTTCACAATGACGCGGTTTAAGTCGTCACGGCTGTTTTCGAAGGTTTCTATGGTTTCTTTTAAGGAGCGGTAGGTTTCGTAAAATTTTTGGTATAGCTCGTCTTTGTTTTCTTCGGCGTGACGTTGTTCCAGCAATTGGTAGGCCTTTTTTACGGTAGCCACTTTTTCTTCGTAGTTGCTAAAGTGCGGTTGCAAGTTCAAGCGGCGGTAGTCTTCGCGGAAGTTTTTGTAGACACGAAACAGGTATAAGAGGCCGGCTTCGGAGGCGTCGTAGATGGCGCGTTTGCAGTGTTTTTTGGCTTTACCCAATTCGTCGGTGGATTGGTGGGTGTCTCGGGTGTTGAGCGATTTTAATACGTGATGACCGGCGTATCGGAGTTCGTTAATTGCAGGTACTACCAGGCCTTCGCCAATGTGTTCGATTTCTTTGATTTTGTCTTCGGCTTCCTTATACAGTTTGCCGATCTCTCTAATAGCCGGATCTACAGCGCGCCTTGTCAGTAAGTCTTCGGTGTTGATGGGGGTGTGCGTGGTATGGTTTGAGGTGTCTCCAGTGGAGCCTCTATGGTTGTCGTTCATTACGTGATCCGGAAACAGGTGTGTTATTTTTATTGTCGACTTGTTTTTTGTTCAGCTGCCTTTGCTGGGCTTCGCTTAAACAGCGCTTCACTTAAACAGCGCTTCACTTAAACAGCGTTTCACTTAAACAGCGTTTCACTTAAACAGCGTTTCACTTAAACAGTAAAGATTTTATTGAGAGTATATGCTCTCTTTCGCTGTCAATTTCGTTTTGGGTTTTATACCAGCCCCTCGATAAACTTAGGTTGCCTCGGGCTTGTCTGGCGGCGATGTTTTTTTGGTCATCTAAAGACCGCATTAAGACGGCCTCTTTGTCGAGCGGCGAAACGTTGCTTTCTGCTTTACTGTCTGTTTTGTTACGCATATTCATTTGCCTCGCCGGTGATGAGCCGGCTCTATTCTCCTTAATGCGGCCAAAGGTTGACGAATGCTACTGTTACCACGACACATAGATTTCGTAAACTTATTTATAGTGTACGTTAAATTATCACGAACACAACTGCAAAACGATTAGACAATATCCTGGAACGCATTATGCGAACAAAAAACGTACAAATTGGCGGGTTCGGATTACGCGGGTAGCCCCAAAGAACGCAGCTCCAAAACATCGACAATATTTTTCCCGTCCCAATGAAACGCCAGGTGAGGTCCTTGGTGGACGTTGCCGAGGGCAGGCGGGCGAAAAGCGGCGACGCATTCTCCGCTTGCGTCGCGCACGCTATGGTATAACAGGCCCCAGCTACCGGCTTGGCGCAAGGTTGCGGCGAGTTGTTGTGGCGGGCCGTACTGACTGGGGTCGGGGTTGAAGTACTCGGGGTGCAGTGTCTCTTGGTCTCTTAAATCATGATAGGGCTTTTTATTGAGCCGACCGATATAGACACGCATAACAAATGAGGTGGGCGGGTCGTTGGACTCTTTGGCCCATCGTGCCACATGAAAAACCGTTTCGGCAATTGCGGTTTGCCGTTGGTTGGCGGCGTAGTAGACACCGTACTCGCCGTTGGAGAAACGGCTACCGCTGGGGTTGAGGTGAGTGAAAGCCGCCATGATGGGTGTGGTGCCCTGGCCCGATAATCGGTCTTCGGGTTTTACCAATGTTATGGCGCCCATTTGATCACGAAGCCGGGGGTTAGTGAGGGATTCCACGTAGAAAATAGCCTCAAGATCTTCAGGCTTGGCGACTTTGTCGAATATACCAATGGGTGGGAATCGGCTGCTAATGATTCGAAATGCTTTGGGCCAGAAGGTTTCGCTAATCCGTGGGGTCAAACCATACCCCGTCTGGCATCCAGGTGTTGGCGAATCACATAGAGGTCGGCCACTTGTCCGCTGAGCAGTCGTTGCAGTGGTTTTTGTCCGTTGAATAATGGGTTCTCATTGTTGCGGCATAGCCAGCCGTCGGCTATGCCTTCGTCGCTATAGAGCAAGCGTAGGGCTTTATAGATACCGAAAATATAAGACATTCTCTCCAGTTTGTCGGAATCAACGTTGGCACTATTGGGTTGTTTCTTCCAACGGAAATAAGTGCTCTCGGGTACCCCCAGTAAGGATTGGCCTTCGGCCGGGGACAATTGCCATTGCTCCAGTATGTTAAAGAAGGTCCGCAAGGCTGCCGGGCCAACATTGGCCGGTATTTGCTTGGTTTGCGGGTGCATTCACAGACTCCCATATTAGTGGATTGCTATCATATAAGAGTATCGCTGGATGAGCAAAATCTGCCAATCAATAGTACTTATGTGGCATAGAGTCGGGTTGATAAGCTTGATTAAAATATAACAAAAACAAACAGATACATTTTTTGAATATTTGAATAACCGCGGTGATTTGGTACTTGTTTCTACGCGAGGTAATGTCGGGTAGATGTCTGCACCCAAATTACCGACTTATTAATAAACAATTCAGTCGGGGGGGAGTAATGTCTGTCGCACGCTTTTTTATTTCGGCAAGTGTACTGCTTGGGGGGCTGTTGTATTAGAAACTGTGAATTTTTACCGGACTTAAAGGCCGCTGAGTTACTATACTATCATATGGTTTACCCTAGAGGTGTTCCAGCTGCAGCTGGAAAGTATTTTCGAATTCTTCCAGTTTGCTTTCATAATAAGCAGAAACGAAAATATCCAGTTCCTTGGCGTCAAAAGCCAATACCACAATGCCTTTTTGCACAATAAAACTCATCCCGTCGAAATTGTATGGTGTCACGTTCCACTGTTGTTGAAGTTGTAGCAGTAGGGAATGATTGTCTGAGGTGCCGCAATAGGGAAACCCACCCATGCTGGTTTGAAAATACATCATGCGTGTTAGAAATTCCTGCAGCTGTGTCTCCGGGTGCCACTCGTAACCGTTTTCACAAGACAGGTATTGGAGAACCAGTGGATCGGGTTCGGTTGAGTTGCAATCAAACGCCCAATAGGCAACACTCTGGTTCTCATGCATGAATACCCAGCGTTGATCCTGTTGTGTCAGTGCTTTGGGCGGGTATAGTTCATTGTGAGCCATATTGAACGCCATTTTCCCAACTTGATGATAGTATGTTGCCAGTGCGTGCGGAATATGGTCGGGAATCTCGTTTACAGCGTAGCCTTTAATGGTGTCGGCCGGATAACCCAGCTGTTTTACTGTGTCGATGTAGTTCATGTTTCCAGTATAGCCCGGCCTATGAGAGTAGGTCCTTGTTCTTCCTTTTTGTTAAGGTGGCGTATTATTTGCACAGATTTTGAGCTTTTGCTTTTAAACTAAGATTTTGTTGCTATTCTTAATGGCAATATTTCACATCAATTTGCTCGGTACTTACGATACTATTTGAGCCGCGCCAGGCCCTGGCATAAACAGCAAACTATTTTTCTTATGCTGTTGGATTTTCTTGCCGGTTTATCACGGATATAGCACCGCGCATGGCGTAGCAGTCAACACACTTTAAAACCGGAGATAGAAATGAAAAAAATAGTAATTGGCTCAGGAGCTGCCATTTTGGTGTTGGTGGCCGGGCAAGTATTAGTGGCGGGTCAAATGGCAGAAGGACAACTCAATGCTGCCCATGAAGCAATAGACAAACACCCTTTGCTGTCGGTTATGGACAGCAGCTACAAAAAAGGTTTGTTTGGAGGAGAAGCTACAACCAAAATAAAACTCAATGATCCAACCACTCCCGTAGAGTTCACTCTACAGCACCAGGTGAACACCATGCCGGTGTTCACGTTGAACAATGGCAGTACTGCGACCGGTGTTGCTCATGTGCGTACAAAATTACTTATCGAAGACGAAAATGCCAAAAACACTGTGGACAAGTTTTTCGGAGGCCAAGAGCCCAGCATCGATACCGTAGTGGGATATGCCAGCAGCGTGAAAATGTATTTGAATGTTCCTAAGGCCGATTTCCAGGATGAACGTGAAGTGACCGATCCCTTAGGCAATACAGTCAAACAAATGACGTCAGTGTCGTTCTCCGGTATGAACGGAGATATGGATGTTTCATCAGACGGCAAACAAATTTCCGGTTTGGTCAGTATGCCATTGCTGATGGTAAAAGAGAGCTCCGCTCGAGGGGATGAAACCCAATTCAAATTGGAGAACATCAGCAGCGATTTCAATTTGCAGCAGTTTGCCGCCAATCTGTACTCCGGCGACGGCAGTGTGAAAATTGCTGTTATCGACATCGGTAATGCCATGGTCCCGGTGACATTGACGAATAACAAGATGACCTACAAGGTGACGGATAACAATAAAGAAACCTTTGATTATGAGTTCAGCACCAGCATAGAGAAAATATCTTCCTCCAGTGGCGCACCCTTGCCCATTAATAACCTGGATGCAAAATTTTCCATGCGTAATTTGGACGTTAAAGCATTTGTGGACTATGGAAAAGTACTGGAAGAGCAATCCAAACAAGGCGCGCAACCGGATATTGCACTTATGATGGGTCAACTCATGGGAGTGGCTGACCAACTCCTGAAACGCAACATCAATCTGGGCCAGGCGGTAAAGGTCGGGACTGAGCAAGGTGATGGTAATATTGACATTAATGTGGACTTCAAAGCTTTGGATGCGGATATGAGCATGCAAACTATGAATATGCCTGTTGATCTGCTCAGCCGGACTTCTGCTGACGTTAAGGTCAATATTCCCAAGTTTTTGCTCGCGATGACGCCGCTGGGGCAGCAAGTGCCCCAGTTTATCCAGGCCGGATACGTGAAAGAGCAAGGTAATAACTATACGGCCCATGCCGAGTTTAAAGATTCCAGGTTAACGCTTAATGGCACCGAATTGCCTTTACCCTTTGGGCCGCCCATGGGTGGGGCGCAGCCGTCAATGGGCGGTGACTCGCAAGACCCCGCAGCCGCTTCCATGGAGCAAGCTCCGCAATAATCACGCCCGGCTTCAACCCGAAGCACGTGTATCATCGTGCTTCGGGATTTTCCTTTCCGTTTTGCCGTCGACATCTTGGTATTTAACCCTTGCGTGATGGGTTGCGAGGCAGGCATAACTGTATACGCAACGAGGGGATTATTTGCTACTTGGTTAAATGTTATCCATTATCCTGCAGTAGTGTAAAAACTATCGACGTTTTGTTTCTTTTCTTCGCTTTACCCAATGACATTTGAGCCTGCTTGTTTAAATAACTTTCTTAGTGCTTGTCTATGCTGGTAAACTCGCTGTGAACGATTAAATAAGTATTACCCTTTCGAATCTTTCTGACATAACATCACACGCGTCCCTGTCGCAAAGGGTAAGAATTTGTTATGGAGTGCTCGATGAAAAAGAGTTTCACGATACTGGCCATTCCCGTGTTATTGAATAACCTTGCTTATGCCGAAGTTGTGCGCGATGGCAGTACCGGTGCTGCACCCGCAGGTGCTATTTTGGCTGAGCAGCATCCGGATACGGGAGTGATGACATATGATATCCGCTCAGAGTTGGGCACTATTTCCGGGCAGAATCTGTTTCATAGCTTCGGTAGCTTCAATGTAGAACAAAATCACACCGCTCATTTTTCTCATACCGGTAATGAAAGTATTGGCAACGTAATTACAAGAGTTACCGGCGGTAGTCCATCGGAAATTTTCGGCCGAATTCAAAGTTCAATTGAGGGAGCGGATTTTTATTTGCTGAATTCCGCCGGCGTGTTGTTTGGTGAAGGTGCATCGCTGGATATCAATGGTTCTTTTTATGTGAGCACGGCGGATTATTTGCGCTTTGAAGACGGTGTGCAAATGAACGTTGCCGCTGCCAGTTCGGGGTTGGATTTGAGCGTGGCGGCACCGGCAAGCTTTGGATTTACATCCAGTGCCCCGGCGGCAGTGGAGTTACGCGGTGCCCAGTTGGATGCCGGTGCCCATGATGTCACCATTGTCGCCGGTAATGTCACCATGACCGCATTGGAGGATGGCCAGGCGGCGGCGATACGCTCTAGCGGCGGTGCGGTGCAAATTGCTGCGGTAGGCACGCTAACCTCGGAGCTTGAAGTGGGTACTCAAATTCAATCCTTAGATACAGTGCTTAGTCACTCGGAAACGGCATTGGGGGATATTGAACTGGATTCAGGTGCTACGCTGGATGTTAGTGCCGCGACCGGCGGTAAGGTGGTGATTCGAGGGGGACGTTTAACGGTGACGGATTCGGAAATCGCTGCTGACAACCAAAGCTTTTTTTCCGGCAAGGGTGGCGGGATTGATATTAAGTTGGGCCAGGAAGTCAGCATCAGTAATAGCGAAATTCATGCAGGTTCCTCGGGTATTGGCGATGCAGGAGATATAGATATAGAGGCCGAGCAAGTCACATTGGCTCATTCTGCCCTAATTCATTCGATTGCATTCGGCAAAGCAGCGAATGTTGATATCAAGGCGGGTACCGTGAATATCGAAGGCAGCGATACACCGTGGCAGCCCACCGGTGTTTTAGTCGCGGGTAGTAGCGGTGGGAATGTCGATATACAGGCCGACAGTTTTAATATGGAAGGCGGTTACATTCTCAGTCAGATGGTTGGTGCAGCTTCTGAATCCGGGAATATTTCTATAACCGCAAGGACTAATCTGACCGTCAAAAACGGGAGCGCAGTTTCTACCGATATCGTATTTGGTGAAGGCAGGGGCGGTGATATTACTTTACACGGTAAGAATGTAGAAATTAGTGGCGCCTCTTTATCCAGGCCTTATAGCGCAACCACTATAAATACTTCCTCACAATCACTTAGCGGGCAGGCTGGAGACCTGACGATAACGGCTGATGAGAGTATAAAAATCAGCGGTGGAGCTGTGGTGAAGTCTGACCGAGTATCCTCGGGTGGCAAAGTTGGCGATGTTACTATCGAAGCTCCTGTCGTCGAAATCCGTGGCTATAGTGAAGATACTTTCAAGTATTGGCAGGAAAGGGGGTATGATGAGGATGATGCGTTTAGTATTGCGCGCACCAAGGTTCTGGTCAGTAATCAGCTGGCAAACGCACCAGACGCAAGTGCAACGCAGAGTAAGGGCAATATTATCATTAGCGCTAAAGACTTCTATCTCACCGACGGCGCTGCGCTGCTGGGACTGAACGATTACGTAGAAAACCCGGGCGATATTTCGATTAGTGCCTCCAGGATGGTCTATATCAAAGACGGGTTCATCAGTGCTGATGCCAATCCAGGTTTTGCCAATGGTGGTAATGTTTTCGTGGATGCGCAGTTGTTGTTTTTGCTGGGTGGGGCCATAAAAACCAATGCGGACGAGGGTGCGGGCGGGGATATTGTTTTAAAAGCGCAAACCGTGATTCAGTCTCCGGATATGGTCTTGGATGCGTCGTCCAACTTATCTGTGGATGGAGTCATTTCTATTCAAGCACATAATTTGAATTCAGCAATTGAAAACATTCCCGGTCACTATTTGGCCTTAAAACCTTTTGCTAAGAATGAATGTAATCTTGGGGTGCAGGAAAACAGTTTCGTCCATGCAGACTATTTGTTGCCAGGGATGGAAGATCGATTTGTGTATGTAGCGTATGAGAAAGGTGTAAGTAGTAAAGTGAATGCAAAGCGGGAAAGCGATTCGTTGGATGTATTAGCAGATCTGGAATTGACGTGTTCTAAACAATCGTAGTTTTTATAAGGGGAGGAAACTATCTTATGCCTAGCTGTGTAATGAGTTTTTGTGAATTGATTCAAAGCCTGGATCAAGTGTCTTCGTTCCGAAAGTATTGGCTTTGTCTCACCGGGCCGTTAATGGATGAGATATTACGGAGCCGGTTGATGTGTTGTGTTATTGATGCGCAGTTTGTTAATTTGGGGCAACCGGGCTTTGAGGCAAAATATGTTTGCACAGACCCGGCCGATTGGAGGGAACATAATCCAGCCATAGCGCAACATTGCGAAACAGCGGTTCCCGGAGATTGCGTGCGGACCTTGGACGAAAATGGATTGGATACCGTTGTGCCACCCTCCTGGAGAACATAAGCGGTTTAGCCTCGTAGTGAGCTGTCACAAGTCCTGCCTTCAAGCCCCCGGCCATTGTGGCAGGGGCTTGGTTCGAGTATTGTTTCTTGTATTTTTTTAAAATAGAGATAAGAATATTGGTCGTAAACACTATTGCGGAGCAGAATATGAGAGCCATAGTCCTAATTTTTTTCAGTGTATTTTGTAGCAGTCTGTGGGCCAGTGATGACCCTTTGGTTATATCAACCAAGCGATTGACCATGGAATCGTCTCTAAAAATGGCGCGTGCTGCTATCCAAAGTTGCCGCAAAAAGGGCATCCAGGTCGGAGTTACCGTGGTGGATCGTAACGGTCAGTCTCAAGTGATGTTGCGGGATGTGTTGGCGCCTTTTTTGACGGTGGAAGTGAGTATGAAAAAAGCCAATACTTCCGCCATGTTTATGGCTGCCACCTCTGCAATGGAGCGCCAAGGCAGCAGCTCTTTGGCTCATATGGATAATTTGATGTTTGGTGCCGGTGGCTTACCGATTCAAGCAGGAGGAGAAATGTACGGTGCAATCGGTGTCAGTGGAGCGCCAGACGGCAAATTGGATGAGGAATGCGCTCAGGCCGGAATCGACGCTATTAAAGAAGATTTGGAAATGATGTAGTTAGGGAACCTCTGATTAATTATTGCTCTTGATCCCTCGTCCAGGAATTAATCAGAGGTTCCTTAGATGTAGCTACATCAATTAGCTGCAAGGCTTTAACCAAAAAGTCATGGGTTTTGGGGTCTGGGTGTCCTCATCCAGATCCTGCCATGTGAAGGTGGTGTGCAATTCCGGGTGTTTGTGATAACCGCGGTGGTTCCAAAAGCGGTCCAAGGGTTCATAATTCTGCGGACACCTGGGATGGCTCGAGGACCGCTGGACCGCACAAAAGGCATACCATTGAAACTCCCCCAGTCGGCGCGCATGGGCTTCTCTTTGTTCAAAAAATCGCACTCCAATGCCTTGACCGCGATACTCCTGTAGCAACACCGATTCTCCCAGGTAAAACACCTGAACCGGGTCAATTTGGTGGTCGAGAAAGGGCTGCTGAACTTCCTGCGGTTCGTGTTGCAATGGCACCGCTGTGGATGCGCCTATAACCTTGTCTTCGTCAAATGCGATTGCAATGACACTGTCCGGGCTTTCGGTATAAGTGCTCAAGTATTTTTGCTCATATTCCATGTCGCCATCGTACAAATAGGGAAACTCACGAAATACTGTAATACGCAATCGTGCTACCTCGGGAAGGTGGCGTTGCACGTCACTACCGCTAAAAACCTTTACGATGGGAGTTTTCATGGTATGCCCTGAAGTTATTGAAACTTGAATTTTGGCGTAGTGCGAGCGCCAACGCAAAGCCGGTTTTTGTAGAAGACGGGACTGGCGAATTATTCAATAAGTATATAATTCAATAAGATGCACTACCATTGTCGAAAAAAAGGAATTAAAGAAATCCCTGCTCAATCCGAAATCCTTTTTATGAAACAAGTGTTTAACAAATCGTCCTTACTCCGGAACTATCTGGTTTTCGTACTGATTTTGATGACACTGATCGCCGGAATGCTGGCATGGGTTGGTGGTGTCCGCCAGATGGCTTTTGAGCAAAAACACTATGAGTTGGGGCGGGAGGCGATTCAGGGTGTGCGCCAGCAAGCGGCTCTGTATATCTCTGAAAAAAGGCGTATGGTTGAGGCTATTTCACATAGTCATGCAGACGCCATACGTGGCTTGTTCGGCCACCCGGATAACGACACACTACATCAATACCTGGACGAAGCTCTCGGTAGGCACTTTCGGGATTACTTTGCTTTTTCAGTGGCAGATAGTTTGGGCGTGCCCCGTTTTGAAGACTTCGACGGTTTGATATCGGAGTTGTGCTTGACCGATATCAAAACTTTTTCCTCTACCAAGACACAATACCAACCTTATATTCATCCTAACGCCGAAGGTTATCACTTTGACATTATGGTGCGCTTCGTAATGGAGGACGAAGGGGAAAAAACGGTTGAGGGTATTTTCTTCGTTAGTTTTTTAGCGGCTGTGTTGGGCGATATTATCAATAATATTCAGGGGCCTGATCAGAAAATAATGTTGGTATTACCACTGGAACGGGATCTCATTGAAGTGGTGGCGACAGGTGCGCGCAACCAATGGGAACGGGAGGATTACCGTCTGTCTCCGGAGGAAGCGGGCCTCATTTCCTCACGCCTGGATGTTCCAGGTACGCGTTGGCAAGTTGTGGATTTCCGTAATCCGGTATTGTTTGAAAATCACCGTAAAGCGCTGATCTGGGAATCAGGGGCAATTTTTCTGGCATTTATGCTGATTGCCCTGTTTTTATTACACCGCCTAAAAAGAACAGAAGACCGGCGACAGCAGGCCGAGCGGCAGAAACAGGTTTTAATGAGCTATGTGGGGCATGAGTTTCGTACACCCGTGGCGGTAGTGAAAAGTGCTTTGGATTTGGTGTTAGACGGTGACGCCGGGCAGATCAATGATGTCGTGCGCAAATATATCAATGTTGCTATCAGCAGTACCGAAAGCCTGTTGGTATTGGTTGATGATTTTATGGATATTCAAAAAATCGAAACCGGGAACCTGCGTCTTAACAAGCAGGAGCATCGACTGAGCCAAATTATTGAATCGGCGGTGAACAAAAATGCACTTTTCGCGAAGCAATTTTCGGCTCGCTATACCTTAAAAAAACCTATGCCAGATGACAAAGTATTTTGTGACGCACATCGAATTGAGCAGGTACTCAACAACATATTGAGTAATGCAGCCAAATACGGTGGTGCGGTGGATACCATCAGAGTGGGGCTGTGCCGTCGTGAAGACCTTTTGCGGGTGTCGGTTAGTGACCATGGCTCAGGAATTCAAAAAGAATTTCAAACCAGAGTGTTTGAAAAATTTACTATGGCACGAGAAGGTCGGCGTGACGGTAAAGTGGGCAGCTCAGGTCTGGGGTTGAGTATCGCGAAAGCGATTGTGGAAATGCATGGAGGCAACATCGGATTTAGCACCCATACAAACGCAGGTTCGCCTACAGGGACTACTTTTTGGGTGGAGTTACCAATTTTACAGCAATAAAAACCACTCTGGTTGGCAAGTGCTGGACGCCGGCCGGGATATTTCATAGAATCAGTCGGCATTGATTCTCCAATAATTCTTCCATTCGCCGAACTACAATAGAAACACAGCCAAAACAAAATCAACATAAAACCAACACTCCACTAACAAAACAAAGACGACGACGCCCTCATGACAGAATTTTTCTATGAATATGGACTATTTTTTGCAAAAACCACCACTTTGGTGGTTGCCATTATCGCGGTGGTCTTATTTGTAGTGGTTATTGCCTCCCGCAAACAGCACCAGAAAGAATTCATCGAAGTAAAAAAAATCAACGAGAAGTACGAGAATATGGCATTGGCCATGCAATCCAACATGCTATATAAGGATGGCTTAAAAAAATATCTAAAACAGGAAAAAGATAAACATAAAGACGCACAGAAGGAAGCCAAGGGAGGGGGTCGCAATAAGCGCATCTATGTCTTGAATTTTCACGGCGACATTCGAGCCTCGGCGGTGGCATCGTTACGCGAGGAAATCACTGCGGTGCTAACGGTGGCTGAGGAAAAAGATGAGGTGTTTGTGCGCCTGGAGAGCGGTGGAGGCATGGTACACAGTTATGGGCTGGCTGCATCGCAGCTTATGCGCTTGCGCGAAAAAAACATCCCGCTAACCGTCTCGGTGGATAAAGTGGCAGCCAGTGGCGGTTATATGATGGCCTGTGTGGGTAACCGGATTATCGCCGCACCGTTCGCCATTCTTGGTTCCATTGGTGTGATTGCTCAGGTTCCCAATTTCAATCGGGTATTGAAAAAGCACGACATTGATTATGATCAATTCACTGCCGGCGAATTTAAACGTACGGTCACTGTGTTTGGAGAAAACACGGACGAGGCCAAAGCCAAGTTTCGAGAGGAAATCGAAGATATTCACGTATTGTTCAAGGACTTTATTGTCCATAATCGTCCCGAAGTGGATATCGCCAAAGTCTCCACAGGTGAAAGTTGGCCAGGTACACGGGCGCTGGAGCGCAAGTTAGTGGATGAGCTTAAAACCAGTGACGATTATTTGCTGGAGCAAAGTAAAGACGCCGATTTATTTGAAATCAGCTTTGTCAGTAGAAAATCGCTATCCGAGAAAATGGGTTTTCAAATGCAAAAGTTGTTGGACAAGTGGCAATTTGGTTGATTCCTCCCGGCGGATCCATGTTTCCCAAACAAGACAAAGTTGTAATACTTTGTTACAAAACAGTTGGGGAATTTGTCTGGTAGGTGTGTTATATAACGTTTTCTAACCCTGTAAATCCACTAAGGAACACGCGCTCATTGAATCCATCTGAACCCATAGTTTCCATTTCCAGTCTGAGTAAAACATACGATACCGGTTATCAAGCCCTGAAAAATATTGATTTGGATATTTTCCAGGGAGAAATTCTGGCGCTGCTGGGGCCCAACGGTGCAGGGAAAACCACGCTGATCTCAATTATCTGCGGCATTGTCAATCCCAGTTCCGGTTCGGTCACCGTTGATGGATACGACATCATAAAGGACTATCGTATGAGCCGATCTCTGATCGGTTTGGTACCGCAAGAACTCACCTTGGGTGCGTTTGATACGGTGTGGAATTCTTTGAGTTTTAGCCGAGGCTTGTTTGGGAAAAAGCCCGATGCACAGCACTTGGAGCGTACTCTCAAAGATCTGGCGTTGTGGGATAAAAGAAATAATATGTTAATGGAGCTGTCCGGTGGGATGAAGCGCCGGGTTCTGATCGGGAAAGCGCTGGCGCATGAACCTAGAATATTGTTTCTGGACGAACCCACCGCTGGTGTGGATGTAGAGCTGCGCAAAGATATGTGGGCTTTGGTAAGGCGACTGCGGGAGTCCGGAGTGACCATCATCCTCACTACGCACTACATTGAAGAAGCCGAAGCTATTGCTGACCGGGTGGGTGTTATCAACCAGGGTGAGCTTTTATTGGTAGAGGAAAAAGAAGCATTGATGCACAAACTGGGTAAACGCCAGTTGATCCTGCAATTGGAGACTGAGGTGGTGCAGCTGCCTGTGGAACTTAGTCAGTGGAATTTGGAGCCTGGTAAAGATGCCTGTCACTGGGTCTATACCTATGATCCACGCAAGCAGGATACGGGCATCGATGCGCTGCTGCGAGCAGTGGCGCAGACTCCATTAACCATTAAAGACGTGTTCAGCACCAAGACTTCGTTGGAGGAAATTTTTGTGAATTTGGTGAAGCAGTCATGAATTTGTACGCCATTCGCGTAATCTACAAGTTTGAGATGCTACGAGCCTGGGAAACCCTATTGCAGACTTTCGTTTCACCGGTTATCTCTACTGTGCTTTATTTTGTAGTGTTCGGCTCAGCGATTGGTACCCGCATTGAGGCCATAGAAGGAGTTTCCTATGGGGCATTTATTGTCCCTGGATTGATAATGTTGGTGCTTTTGAGCCAAAGTACGGCTAACGCCTCTTTTGGAATATTTTTCCCTAAGTTTACCGGGAGCATCTATGAGGTGTTATCCGCCCCAGTATCCTTTTTTGAGGTTTTACTGGGCTATGTAGGCGCGGCAGCAAGTAAGTCAATGATTATTGGGTTAATTATCCTGGGTACGGCAGGTTTTTTTGTACCGCTGGAAATCGCTCACCCGGTTTGGATGGTGGGGTTTTTGGTGCTGACTTGCATCACTTTTGCGTTGTTTGGTTTTATCATCGGCCTGTGGGCTACGAATTTCGAGAAACTGCAATTAATCCCCATGTTGGTCATTACACCTTTGGTTTTCCTTGGTGGGAGTTTTTACTCCATCAATATGTTGCCACCTTTTTGGCAGACGGTAAGTTTGTTTAATCCGGTGGTGTATTTGATCAGTGGATTTCGCTGGAGTTTTTTTGAAGTGGCGGATGTGGATGTGGGAATCAGTCTGGCTATGGTTTTGGTGTTCTTGGGAGCCTGTTTATTGTTGGTTTGGTGGATGTTTAAAACCGGATATCGGCTTAGACAATAAAATAATCGCCATGCACTACTGCATGGCGATCAGCTCTTAGGGGGCAGGAATAGCGGCTGAATTGTCAGCCACTTGCTGTTGTTTATAGTCAAAGTAAATATACAAAATCTCGGGGCTTTGTGGGTTCTTCCCTTTTTTGATCAAATAAGCTTTTGCATATTTCGGCCCGTAAGGTCCACTTTCCACCAGTTCCATTTGATACAGTCCGTCCAGGTTAAAGCAGGGGTCGTAAAAATAGCGCTTGTGATTCCCGGCGATGGCCAATTTATTGGACATGGTCTGTTCCAGGACCTTGCGCATCATTTGCAATTGTTTTTTGAATTTGTTTGGGTCAAGCTTTTCGCTTTGTTTTTGCACTTCGCCCGTATCGGAATTTACGAAGGCGTAGTCCACCAGCCGGCCATTTTCATACAGACTTTGCCAGTAACCATTGAGACGATTCAGGTGAGTGCTGACCAATTGACCTTGCAGATCGAAACGGTAGGTGGTCCCTACACAGCTTCCGGACCCAGTGTCATTCAGCTCGTTTTTAGCCTTATTGAATATCGAACTGCTGACTTCGGCTAGATTGTGTTTAATGATTAGCTCGGAGTCAACGTATTCCAGCGTGTTGAATCCTGCGTGTTCCACGGCGTGAGCAGATGCACTAAACACCATCGTTATCGCTATCGCCAATGCTACGGCGATGCCGCTGTGTAATCCGGATTTTGGCGATTTTCCCGGAAAAAACCTGACCAACAACCTCATATTCGGTCCTCGCTGTTACACCAGTTAAGCCCTGTATCGGGCCGGATCAAAATTCTTAAAGGGTTGGGGGCGAATAAAAATCGAAAAATAATACCCATGGAACTGTGGGAATGTTAGAGAAATATGAAATTATTCCGGTGCCAGTGCGTCCATAAGCCGTTGCAAATACACAGCCCGGACAGATGTTAATGTTTCTCCGGTGGCTTGCTCAACTAAAGTGTTTAGCTGTGTCCGGTGTAGCTCATTCAAAGGCAGTTGCTTTGTATAGTCACTGTGAAATTGTCTCAATGTGCCCAGGTCGATGGGTTCGCTCTGGTGCCAGCGATATAGTGTCTGTACGCGAAGCGTGAAGTTCTCCAAGATGTCGCGATTTTGCAGGCTCACTTCGGTGGTAACGGGTATCCACGGGTAGGTTTGTTTAAAAGCAGCCGCATACCGGCCGGCGCTTTGTCCTACAGGATCCGGCTTGCCCATTTGGTACACCGGTACTTGCCAGGGCCCGCAACTGGGGGAGCCTTTTTTAAATATATAACCATCTATCTTCGAGAGCTTTTGCAGCGACACCCGCGCATATTGGTCCATTGCGTCGGTAAAGTCGTAGTAGTCCGGATTACGCAGCAACCGCAAGGTTTGTTTGTATTGATACAAGCCGATGGTAGGTCGTGGGGAGCCCATCCCCAGTCCCACCTCCGGGCATTGAGGGATAAATTCCATTTGCGAGGCTAAAATATCTGTGACGATGCGGCAGTGTCTGTTGCTGCCATCATAACGCACGTTGTGACCCAGTAAACAACTGCTCACGGCAATAGATGGCCGGTTCGCCATAAAGTGCTCCCAGCCACTGGCTGTTGGTTGACTTTTAGTTGTGGAATTCGTGACACTGTATGAATCCACTGGATTATAAACTCACACTGGGAAGGTGCAAGTGTTCACGATATATATAGCCATTGCGTTCCTCATGGGATTGACAGCACGCTCCATCGGTCTGCCACCATTGGTAGGGTATTTGGTGGCCGGATTTGCTCTAAATGGATACGGGATATCCGGCAGCGACATGATCAAACACGTGGCGGAGACAGGGGTTTTGCTGTTGTTATTCAGCGTGGGCCTGAAACTGCGTTTGAAGAACGTGGCCAGGTCCGAGGTGTTGCTGGGCACCTTGTTGCATATGGTGGTTTTTTCAGCTTTCGTAAGTGTTTTGGTGTATTTCTCTGTGGGGAGCAGTTGGACCACTTCCGTAGTTATCGCCTTAGCGCTGAGTTTTTCCAGTACGGTTGTGGCAGCCAAAGTGTTGGAAGAAAAGCGTGAGCTGCGCGCCTTTCACGGTCGTGTTGCTATTGGTATTTTGATTATGCAGGATCTGGTGGCGGTGGCTTTTTTAAGTACCGCCAGTGGACAAATGCCCTCACCCTGGGCGTTGTTGATATTCGCCTTACCCTTGCTCCGTGGTCTTATTCATAAGTTGTTGGACTTAAGTGGTCACGACGATTTGATGCTCCTGTTTGGTTTGGTTTTGGCTTTAGTCGCAGGTGGAGCCGGGTTTCACGCGCTGGGTTTGAGTGCAGAATTGGGGGCCGTGGTTTTGGGGGTGTTGTTGGCCGGGCATGACCGGGCATCGGAGTTGTCCAACGCCTTGTGGGGGTTAAAAGAGATTTTCCTCATTGGCTTTTTTCTACAGATTGGTATGTCCGGCATCCCTACTTGGGAGACTTTTGGTTTCGGGCTGTTACTGTTGCTACTGCTGCCGGTGAAAATGGTTCTATTCTTTTTTGTGTTGCTGTCCTTTGGGGTAAGGGCGCGCACCGCGTTATTGGCAGGCTTAAGTTTGACCACTTTTAGTGAGTTTGGGTTGATCGCAGCCAACGTGGCGGTAGACAACGGCTGGCTGGGGAACGACTGGTTGGTGCTGTTGGCAGTGGTAGTGGCCCTGTCCTTTGTGGTGGCGGCTCCGGCTAATCGCTTAGCCCATACTCTATACGATCGCTACGCTTCGCTGCTTTGTCGATTTGAACTGGCTCGACGGCATCCGGATGATGTGCCCATATCCATTGGCAGCTCGAATCTGATGATTGTCGGGATGGGGCGTGTGGGTACAGGGGCTTATGATTTTCTCAACCAACGTCAAATGCGTGTCATCGGCCTGGACTCGGATCCGGGTAAGGTGGAGAAACATCGTAGTGCAGGACGTCGTGTCTTATATGCTGACGCAGAAGATTCGGACTTGTGGAGCAATATAAACCTCGATAGTGTGGAAGCTATCATGCTGGCGATGCCGGACGTCGCAGCTAACAGGGCCGCTGTTATTCAATTGCGTAAACGGGGCTACAAAGGACGGGTGAGCGCCACGGGCGTGTTTCCGGAGGATGTGGTCTCAGTGTTGGAGGCGGGCGCTGACGATGCGTATAACTATTTTGCAGAAGCGGGTGTCGGGTTTGCGGAACATGTATGGGAGTCTTTGGGAAAATAGGCGCAGGCGCTTCGGTTGCCTTTCCCGGGGATGCAGTTAAACTGTGATAACAGTTAATATCAGTCTATTAGGATAATGTTATGAAAGATAGGATAATGTTATGAAAGAGCAGCTTTGGTTGGTTGTGGGTGGAATTTTGTTGTGTGGTTTTGTTAGCGCAGGAAAGGCCGCGGAACTGTCCACAATAAAAGCCTATGGCGTATATGCGACCCAGGGCGGTGACTATGTTCGAGTCAAAAGTTTCAAACATTGGGATGTGTTTTATAGACACTTTGCTGAGATTCCGGTAATTCCGCCGGGAGACAAGCCGTTGGAGCTGTTGGTTTACCAAAAAGACCTGGATACCAACCGCATGGAGTTTGTATCGCATCCTTTTGATGTACCGGCCCGAAACAATCGGCTCAGCCCGGTGGTTACTCCTGTGGACGGGAAAAAGGACATGGTACGGGTCAGTTTCGAAGAGAAACCGGACCCTGCATCCTTGTTGGATGTGGCTCTGTATTGGGGTAGCAGCTTTCGTGGCATGGTCGCTTTGAGTGATCCTAAAGAGCAATTACTGCGTATTTACTCTGATGAGGATCAGAATGCGGTGGGTGTGTTGGATTCTTTGCAGGACATATTAAAAGCCTATCCCGGCAATGTACAATTTCAAGCTTTGGTGGACAAATGGACAGTGATCGCCAAAGTGCAAAAAGACGATGGCGATTTTAAATACGTGACCGATGCTTGGGATAAATACAAGAAAGCCGATAAGCCCGGTTCCAAACTGCATTGGTTGAAAAAAGCAAGGCAAGAAATCAACGGTTATAAACGTTCCCATCCCAAGGGTAAACACCTCAAGGAGGCTGACGCCATGGCGAAGGAAATAGACCGTAAATTGGAATTATAGGGCTTGTGCGCAAAGGGCTCTTATGCGCTGAGGGCTCTTACGCGCTGAGGGCTCTTACGCGCTGAGGGCTCTTACGCGCTGAGGGCTCTTTAGCTAAAGACTCACTACTCGCTAACGGTCTGCGGCAGCGGTTTCTCGGTTTTGGTCGGTGTTATCGTTGTTTCGTTT
The DNA here is from genome assembly GCA_029882975.1 of Gammaproteobacteria bacterium. Lineage (NCBI taxonomy): Bacteria > Pseudomonadati > Pseudomonadota > Gammaproteobacteria > Gammaproteobacteria bacterium. The sequence continues at coordinate 86,467 of JAOUJW010000009.1, read as the reverse complement.
TCTAAAGCCGGTTGTAGAAACAGTCGAAATTTTGTGCCTTGGCCCAGTTGCGATTCCACAATGATGTGGTTGTCCTGCTGATGCAAAATGCCATGTACCATGGGTAAGCCCATGCCGCTGCCTTTTCCCATTTGTTTGGTGGAAAAAAACGGTTCAAATATATGTGTCAGGTTGTCCTCTGAGATTCCGTGACCATTGTCTTCTACACATATTTCCACAAAATCACCTCGGAACGGTTGTGCACAGCTACTGCATGTTCCCTCAATATAGGTTTTAGGTAGCAAGATCAAACGGATGTCTCCATGGGGTCCCAGAGCGTCTCTGGCGTTCAATATCAGATTGGTGACCACCTGGTGCAATTGTACCGGATCGCTTAACACGTGGCATTCCTGCTCTACTTGGGGTTTCAAAGCAATTCGGGATGGCAAGGTTGCGTGGAGCAGTTTGCAGATTTCCTTCAACAAACGCCCGGCGAGTACGGCTTTGCGATGACCCGGTGCAGCTCGGCCAAAAGTCAGCATCTGTTGGACCAGATTACGTCCCTGTTCTGCCGCTTTCAAAACTTCATTTAGATACTGGGCGGGTTTGCTTTGCGGATCCACATATAGTTCTTTGCACAAATCCGTATAACCCACTATAGTTGAGAGCATATTATTGAAATCATGAGCAATACCGGCAGCGAGTTGGCCGATGGATTCCATTTTTTGCGCCTGCTGCAGTTGTGTTTGCAGCCGGGATTGTTCATCTTCAGCCAGCTTTTGTTTATCAATATCTATGATTATACCCAGCATACGTTTTGTTTCGCCATTGTGTTGGATATTGGCGCGGCCACGGACCCAATGTAATTCACCTCCGGGGTGGATCAGTCGATAGGTTATATCCACATCCGTCGCGGTTTCCACGCACTGTAAAACAGCTTTTTGCAATATATCGACGTCGTCAGGATGTACTCTTTCTATATAGGCATCAAAACTGGGTGGGATGCTACGATCCAACCCCAGGATGGACCACATTTGGGTGGACCAAAGTACCTGGTTGGTCACTATATTCCATTCAAATGAGCCGATGTTGCCAAAGGTCTGGGAGATGTCAAAGCGTTGTTCGCTGTCCCTGAGCTCTTTCTCTATAAGCTTACGTTCGGTGACATCGTGAACATAACCGATGCTGCGTATGGGGTGACCTTGTGAATCGAAACTGGTTTCGCCGCGTTCATGCAGCCATTTTTCGCGCTTTCCCTCCAGGCACAAGCGATGCAGAACGGAATAGTCATTCCGGTCTTGCAGGGAATTGTCGTAAGCCTGTTGCACCAGCTCGCGGTCGTCGGGGTGTACCATTTGTAAAAACAATTCATAGGATGGTGTGGTGGTCTTTGGGTCTAACTCAAAAATTCGGTAGACTTCCTCGGACCAATGTAAACTCCCGTTGCGATAGTCCAAGATCCAACTACCCAGTTTAGCCAGACGTTGTGCGGCGGCCAGCATCTGTTCCCGTTCCCGTATCACGTGCTCGAACTCCGCGCGGCGTAACTCCAGGCTGGTACGTTTGGCGGCCAGCTTAAGCAAACTGTTTTCTGTTCCCGAGTGAATAAAGGGTTGCCCGCTTGTGGCGCATATAAGTCCGATTACCTTGTTGCTATTATCCAGTATGGCCTGCGCCATTAGAGCACTGGTTTGCCGGGTGAGTATGGGATCATCGGGGTACATGTGAGCGGCGTTGTTGACAAGCAAGCTCAGTTCCTTGTTAAGCAGATGAGCCGCAATGCTGTGTGGCAAAACGGGGGATAGTGTGCCGTTAGCTGGTGCAACATCCGGTGTTTGATCGAAGCTGCCGATTATTTGCGTTTGCGTATCTTGGGTTACAAATTGAGCTATTAGGCAAGATCGACAGTCCAGGCCGATGCAGATGGCTTTGGCTATGGCGTTAAAAGCATCATGGCTGGTATCGGCAGTGGCCATGCGCTCCATGGCGTCTCGCATCCGTTCCCGTTGGGTGACGTCCGTGCGCACAGAGATATACCGTATGGGTTTTTTGTGGTTATCCAGGATGGGAACTATGGTGGATTGTACCCAGTACGGTTGGCCGTCTTTGCGACGATTTTGAATCACGCCTTCCCAAGTTTTGCCTTGGGTTATCGTACGCCATAAATCTTGATAGAACCTGGTGTCATGGGCTTGAGAGCGGACCACATTATGATTTTTGCCCAATAATTCTTTTTTGGAATAACCGCTGACTTGGCAAAACAGTTCATTGACATAAATAATGGCGCCATCTTTGTCTGTCATGGAAATAATCGCATGCTGGTTGACGGCATGATTCAATATGGTTAAAAGGTTTAAGTCGCTGTTTATTTGGGATATATCCATAAATACACCCTATATAGGGAAAGGGGTTTTTATTGGGCCCATTGAGTATCGGAGCCGGGGCCAGGGAAACAGGTTAATATGAATACCATACACTGATTAAAAATAGAATAACACAGGACAGAAATGGGAATTACAAGGCAACCGGGATTGTGAATTTTTTGGCACATTTGTTTTTAGCGCAACCCAATCGCGATGAATTGCTGGGAAATCTCATGGGCGATTTTGTCAAAGGCAAAGCCGTGAAGGAATGCCCCATTTTGGTGCAAAAAGGTATATTTCAGCATCGTCAAATTGATAAATTCACCGATTCTCACCCCACTTTTTTACGCAGTCGTGGGCGTATCCAGCAGGCTCGTTACCGTTTTTCCGGGATACTGGTGGATATTTTCTATGATCATTTTTTGGCGATACATTGGGATGAATTCTCCCCTGTAGGATTTGAAGCTCAGCTACAGCATTGGATTGCCTTGCTGGATCAGGACTTGCCCTACCAAGTCCCGCAGCGTTTGCACCACACTCTACAGGCAATTATCCATGGGGGCATGCTCCAATCTTATCGTAGCCACGGAGGGATCGAATACGCCTTACAAAGAACTGCCGCAAGAATACGTTATAGAAACGATCTGGCCCAGGGTATCCATGATTTTCATCGCTGTTATGAAGCTCTGGAGGACGATTTTCAACAGTTTTTTCCTGAGCTGATCCGGTTTGTGGGTCAATTACAGTGACCACTTCGGTTTCATTCCCCTCGACGCCAACTGCCTGGATGACTGCGTTTAGATCAGCGCTAATGTGTATTCCAGGCAGTGTGAATATGTCACATTAGTTAGTATGTATTATTTACTCGTGAGCGCTACTAATGTTTTATATCATTCTGACTGAAGAATCGTTGGATCTTTACCTAAGGTGGATAAGGCAGTGGCTCAACATAATTTTTTTTGGTCCTGGTTTCAGGACAACCTGGGCAGAATAGAATCGCGACACGAAACCGATCGCGATGGCATCATGGGCGAAATACTGGAACAGCTGCATCGTTACAATGACAAATTGTTTTTTGAGATATCAGAGTCGGGACCACAAAGCGAATTGATTATCACTGCCGAGGGTGATGTGGAGCAATTTACCAGCGTCATCGAGTTGGTCGAGCGAGCTCCAAAATTACCGCATTGGAATTTCATCGCTTTTAAAACTGGAATTGGATTTGGTTTTTATACGCGTTTTGGTGGTGTTCACTACGATCCGGACGAAATGTGGTTTCTGCCCATATCCCATACGAGCGACGACTTGGGATTACGCATAGGTATTCCCAATTTTGAGGATGTGAACGCTGATGTATCCGAAGAGGCCATGTGGATGATATTGGAAACCGCTCTGGGAGAGTTAGAGTGTGCCAATAACATTGGTTACGTTGAGGTTGGGAGTTTGCCTCAGGAGCCCGACGAAATGGGGTATATAGAGTTGGTGGATTTAAAGGAATTTATCGAATGGTACAACGATCATCGGTAACAATCACCAGCTTGAGTCTTGCGGTAGAGCTTGCACGGTATTGGGTAACTGACTGAGTAGAATCTTACACAAAGCGTGCAAGGCTTCGCGTCTGGGGAAACTGCTGCGAAACGCCAGTGAAATGGTGCGAAACGCCTGGGGCAGTTCCAACTTACGGGCAATGACGCCACTGTCGGTGGTCCAGCTGCCGCGCATGGCTAAGGCCGGCACCAGAGTGCAACCAAATCCCGCGCCGACAAGTTGCAACAGGGTTTCCAGGCTGGAGGCACGCAAGTCCGCCATGTCTCCCGAGACATCCGTTTGACACAATTCCAGTGCCTGTTTGGCCAGGCAATGGCCTTCGGACAACAATAATAATTGGGTGTTTTTCAGGTCATCCAGGGTTATTTGTTCCTTATGGTAGAATTCGTGCTTGCTCGGATGAGCCAGCCAGAAGGGTTCTTTAAATAATTCGATTTGGGTTAAATCCGGTTCATTAACCAGGGTAGCTAACAACGCAGCATCAATTTCATGATTGCGTAACCGCTGTGTCAACACGTGAGTCATTTCTTCCGACAATACCAGTTTCAGTTGTGGATGCTTGTCTCTGAGTGGGATCAGTATCAACGGCATCATGTAAGGGCTGAGTGTGGGAATGGCACCAATGCGCAATGGTCCGGCCAGTGGATCTTGATGCGCCAGGGCCAGCTGAGAAATGGCGTCGGCCTGTTCCAGCATTAAGCGAGCGTGCTGTAGAATTTCCCCACCGATAGCCGTAATTTCAACCGAGCGATTGGTGCGTTCAAATATACAAACCCCGAGTTCTTGCTCCAGTTTTTTTATTTGTCCACTCAACGTGGGTTGGCTGACGAAACAACGGGCAGCGGCACGCCCAAAGTGTTTGGTTTCCGCAACGGCAATAACGTATCGCAAATCCTTTAAGTTCATGGTCATAGAGTAGACTACAGCCGATGCGGGAAACAAGTTTCTATTGTAAAATCGACGAAGTCTTGGAAACGGATCTTTGATAACTTTGGAACCCAGTGTCATCATGCATGAATACACCTTAGTTTCGCAGCTGGGCGGGAAACAAATAGATCAACTCATGGAGCTCTATCGTCATGAGTTTTGGTGCAATACCCGCAAGCGAAGTGATGTTGAAAAAATGCTGGCCAATACGGACATTATTTTGGGTGTGTTGGACAAGGCAGAAAATCTTGTGGGGTTCGCCAGGGTGTTAACCGATTTTGTCTATAAAGCAACCCTATATGACCTTATTGTACACCCGCACATGCGTGGTAAACAGTTGGGGATTTTTCTCATGAACTCAATTCTGTCTCATCCGAAGTTAGTCAGTGTAGAGCACATTGATTTAAATTGTCTGGCCTCGATGTTTCCATTCTACCAACGCTGGGGTTTCAGTGCCGACGCAGAAATCTTGGGTCAATTGATGTTTATGCGTCGTTTACACACACAGAAAAATGTATAGGGATAGAACCGCATGGAGTACCAAACCACAAGGCTCAAACTTAGACAGTGGCGTGAAGACGACCTGCCGTTGTTTGCAAAGATGAATGCCGATCCGGTGGTTATGGAGTTCTATCCAAGGACTTTAACGGTAGACGAGTCCAATGCGATGGCGAGAAAAATTATGGGGTTAATCCAAACCAAAGGTTGGGGTTTTTGGGCGGTGGAACGTTTAGAGGATCAACAGTTTCTCGGTTTTACCGGCTTGCATGAACCTGACTACAATTTACCGGTATCCCCTTGCGTTGAAGTCGGTTGGCGTTTGGATATGGAATATTGGGGGTTTGGGTATGCGACGGAAGCGGCTCGGGTGGCTCTTAGAGTGGCTTTCGAAGAACTTCACATCTCCCAGGTTTATTCTTTTGCTTCCGTGGGCAACTTTAAATCGCGTGCTGTTATGGAGCGCATCGGTATGGAAGATACCCGGTTCAATTTTGAACATCCCTTAATACCCCCGGATCATTCCCTGAGAGAACACGTGCTGTATTTGATTAAAAAGGACACTTGGCTGATGTTGAATGAGAGGAGCTGATCCTTCCTTCTATGGTGTTTTCGCTGTGACCCTATCGTGTGAGAATGTTCCTTAGGCATATTGCTGCTTTATTGTACTGTGTCTAAGGTCCGATGCCATTATTCTGAAAGCTGGCTGTCGTTTTACTTTACAAACGATTCAGTGTCTTCTTTTGCATGTTGCAGGAAATTCTTAATACCGATATTATCCTCCGGATGTGATTTTGAGGTGGAAAATCACCACCTTCTGGAATTTCAATTCTGCCCCTTCTCCTCCCCTTGGGGTTAGATGTAATAAGGGAATTGACAGCAAAACTTCCCCGCTTCCCAGCGCGATAGCGTCAACCGTGTTCCACTGTCTGTTCAGTGGTAAACCTAGGGGGTAACCGTATCTAAGTGTTGTAAAAGCAGTAACGTTGTAAATGTGATTAAAGTATCGCTGCCTGGTTTGAATCGGGTGGAGTGGTGGCTTTAGTCAAAACAGGAGTAAAAATAATACTAAAGTAAGGAGTAAACAATGAACTGTCGATTTTTGAAACACAGTGTACCCCGGATTGCGGGTTCCTTTTTGGGCATGGTATTGACATTCGGTTCCCAGTCGGTTTTGGCCTCTCCCAGTAAAGATATCACGCTCATCCATCTCAGTGATGTCCATTGTCATATTTTACCGCACGACGAAGATTTCATCGTTGCAGGTAATAGAACTAACAGTGGAGGGGTTGCCAAGTTGGCAACCGGTATTAAATCCATACGTGAAGAGGTAGGTAAGGACAACAGTCTGTTGTTCATGGTTGGGGATGCCACGCACGGTGGTGCGGAGTGTATGTTTACCTTGGGCAATGCCATCATGCCTGTATTTAATGCTCTGAGCATTGATGGTTTTGTGATGGGCAATTGGGATTTTGCCTACGGTAACCGTACGACTCGTAACCGCTACCGTGACCAGCAAAAGGGTAAGGTGCAAATGTCGGTCAACAACCAGACCACTTTAAGTTCCATGAATCCTTTGTGCACAGGTAGTGCCGGCCCGGCTGACTGTAATGTGATCCCCGCCAACTACGACACTGTGGCCAACAACGTCTATAACTTTAACGAGCGGGCGCAAGGAGCCGCACGCAAAATCAATCTGTCTCCTTCGAACCGTACGTTCAAGCCCTGGGTAATCCGTGAAGCCAATGGTATCAAAGTGGGTTTCATTGGTATTACCACCACACGGTTACCGGTACAAAATCCTTTGTTTAATTTGAGCTTTCGTTTTACCAAAGGCTTTGAAGAGCTGCCACAAGACATTGCCGATGCCAGAGCTGCCGGTGCACAAGTGATTGTGTTAGCGACAGAGCTTGGGCTTGGCGATAATGTGCAAATCGCAAAAGAAATAGACGGTATTGACGTTATTCTCAGCGGCGATACTCACGAAGCCATGCCGGAGCCCATGGTGGTGAAGCGTCCTAGTGGCGAGAAGACCATTATTGTGGAGTCCGGTGAAGATGCGTATTTGGGTCGTTTGGACTTAAATGTATCTTCCGAAGGTCGAGTGAAAAAATTCAAGTTTGAACTGTTGGAAATGACCGACGAGGTTCCTGAAGACGAGTCCGATTATTTTGTTCCCGGTGGTATAAAAGCCCTCGCTTGGGAAAATGTGAAAACTTTTTACTCCGGCGATGATTTCAAATGCCATACGTTTGGTAACGGCGGATTTCCCTACGGTAAAGGCCATAAGCTGTGTACACCGCTGGACACTGTGGTCGGTTATACAGAAGTGGAGCTGGAGCGCCGCGACGTTATCGGTGATTTCGTAAACAATATGATCGGAGACGCTGCTCTATACGCCGGTTTGTCTCTGGCTGCAACAAATCCGGATTTAAATTTAACCCCTGAAAATACCTTCGGTATTACTAATGGGTTTCGTTACGATATACCTATCTTAGCCCAAGGTACCCCCTTGGACGGTCCGGACGGTGGCTTTGCTGACGGGGCAATTACCGTGGGCGAGCTGTATAACTATATCCCTATCGCTCCGGCAGCTTCTTTGATGGACTATTCCGGCGGTGCTTTACGCAATCGTTACGAAGGTTTTCTGGAAGGAATATTTGATCCGCACCCTTTCCGTCATCAAGGCGGTTGGTGGATGGGTTTCTCCAGCAATATGCATTTTGTGTTGGATCTGGAATCGGCACCAAATTCCGTTCCCTTAGCCACTTTGGGAGGTCGGATCTTGGAAATGAAAGTGGGGGCCGAAAAAATTGATGCCGGTAAAGTTTATACCGTCATCAGTTGTTATCCTCATGGTGAAGGGTCTGACCGGCAGTGCCGCACTTCCGGAGGACGTAACTTGCGCTTCGTCTGTGGTACTTTCAATCCGGATCCTGATATGCCCAGCGAACTTGGCATTTGCGGGCCTGTGAACAAGGAAAATATTGTCGATCCCACGCGTAATCCGGTAGTGCTGCAAGTCGCGCCTGATAATTATATGGCGCCGGTGCAGATGATACGTGAGTACCTTAAAACTTTGCCGAACAATACTATTTCTGCGGCGCAGTTCGGCCCACAACGTCGCAGTACTGTTACTGTCCCATACAGTGGTTGTCCCAATACACCACCGAGCGTGGATAAGAACTGTGATGGCGTGCCCGATTCCGACTTTAGTGAAGTTCAGCCCGTTTTTGGTGCCGGACCCAGTTGGTTGGGGCGGGGTGAAAACGGTGCCACCGTCACGCGTATTGTTGGTGGTCAGGGCGTTTTATAAAAAATGTACTTGATTTTTGTTTAACTTAACAAACCGCTTTGGGCTTGATTGCCCGAAGCGGTTTTTCCTGAAGTGACGGAAATGAAACGTTTTACAATAGCTGTTAACTTGATTACCCTCAGTTTGGTTTTGACAGGATGCGCTTCCACAAACTCATCTATGCTAAAAGCAACAACGATGGTGAGTCAGGAGCCACACTTAGTGGTTGTAAGCGATCACAAACGCTTTGTGTTGAGTTTATTTCCAAACACAACACCACCTCCTTTGCACCAAATCCACGATTGGACCTTGCAAGTGAAAGACGCGGATGCAGTGGCGGTGGAAACAGCCAATATCATGGTTTATGGCGGTATGCCCAAGCACAAGCACGGTTTTTCCACAAATCCAAAAGTCACACAAAATCTCGGTAACGGTAACTATTTGATAGACGGTATTAAGTTCAACATGCCGGGACAGTGGGAGATTTGGTTGAATATCATTGCCGGAAAAGTCCGGGATAAGGCGGTATTTGTCGTCAACATAAAATAAGCCGGCCCATTATGCTGAAAATTGTATCGAATTTTGTTGTAGTTTTATTGTGTTCAGTTAGTGTTGTCTGTGCTGCCGCCGACGGCAAAGTGGGAGCGCAGAGCTGGACAGACTCTGAAAAGTCTATAGTACGTAGTCTCTGGATAGGGAATCTGCCTCCATTGCCTAAAGATCCGACTAATCAATACGCAGACCATCCTAAAGCCGCTGAATTGGGCAAAAAGCTGTTTTTTGATACACGCTTGAGTGCGTCCGGTCAAATATCCTGTGCGACTTGTCATGATCCGAGTAAGAATTTTACTGACGGACAAGCGCTTTCACGCGGTATGGGGCAAACCCGGCGCAATGCTCCCAGCATCATTGGTATGGCGTATAGCCCCTGGTTTTTTTGGGATGGTCGTGCAGATAGCCAATGGTCTCAGGCTCTAGGGCCTTTGGAAAATGGCGTGGAGCATGGTGGTAATCGTACTCACTATGCTCATGTGCTGGGCAGTGATGCGGAGTATTTGCGTTTATATGAATCGGTATTTGGCTCTTTCCCGGATCTATCCGATGTATCCCGCTTTCCCCGACAGGCCGGCCCCGTAACGGACACCTCTGCCAGTCTGGCTTGGGAGAGCATGTCCTCGGAGGATCAAAATACGGTGACACGGGTCTTTGTCAATATAGGAAAATCACTGGCAGCCTATGAGCGTACGATAATTATCGGTCCCAGCCGCTTTGATCGATATGTAGAGGCAATGGACAGCGGCGTAGTGCAGGGCTCTGAGCCCTTATATACGGAAGAAGAAAAGGCAGGATTGAAACTGTTTATAGGTAAAGCGACCTGCGTCATTTGTCATTCGGGCCCGTTATTCACTAACCACGATTTTAAGAACGTTGCCACCCCCGGTGTGAAAGCATTGGGCAAGGACCAGGGCCGATTTGACGGTGTACAGAAAGTACTGAACAATCCTTTTAATTGTCGTAGTGACTACAGTGACGCCAATCAAGATGGTTGCAAAGAGCTGCAATTTATAAAATTCACTGTGGACGATACCTTGGGAGCATTTAAGATACCCGGGTTGAGAAATGTTGCCAAAACTGCACCCTATATGCACGCGGGACAGTTTAGTACGCTGGCAGAGGTCCTAAAACATTATCAGAAAAGACCTCTTACCCGTTTAGGACACAGTGATTTACTACCCTTTAAATTGACCGATACGGAACTGGTGCAATTGGAGTCCTTTTTGCGCACTCTGAATTCCGACCTGGACGACAGTGGCTTGGGCGTTACAGTACCGGCGCAATAACAGCGCAGTCACCATTTTCACGATATGTCAGAAATTAGGTTTTGCCATGCCAAATTTTAAGTTTATAGCGGTACATCCCGCAATGCTGTTTTTGACTTTGCTTGGCGCTGATAACAACCTATTTGCGACAGAGCTTGGCAAACAAGACCGCCCGGTCGTAGGCTTGGTTCTCAGTGGCGGCGGAGCCCGCGGGGCGGCTCATGTAGGGGTTCTTGGAATAATAGAAAAAATGCGAGTACCGGTGGATATTATCACCGGGACCAGCATGGGGGCGATAGCGGGCGGCCTATACGCTTATGGGTATTCCCCGGCCGAGTTGGAGCTACTCTTGTCACAGGCGGATTGGGAAGTTTTGTTTTCCGATAGGGCACCACGGCGTGGGTTGAGTCCCAGGCGTAAAACCGATTATCTGGGTTATCCCGTTAAGAACGAAATGGGTTTTAAAAACCGATCGTTTTACATGCCGACAGGACTGCTTGAGGGCCAAAAGCTCAACGTGTATCTCAAGTCGCTCACGTTACATGCTCCAACGAAGTTTAGTGATTTACCCATCAACTTTAGGGCCGTCGCCACAGATATCGAAACAGGCGAAGATGTCGTGCTTGGTGAGGGTAGCTTGGCCGAATCCTTACGTGCCAGCTTGTCTATTCCCGGTATATTTGCCCCTGTAGAGTGGGATGGACGTCTGCTGGTGGATGGCGGCATAGTGAATAACGTCCCGGTAAAACTCGCACGGGAAATGGGCGCCGAAATTCTGATTGTTGTGGATTTGAGTTCGAAACTGAAAAATCGAAAAGACTTGGGATCTCCTTTCAGTATTTTGGGCCAAAGCATCGATATCTCCATTCAGCGCGCAACATCGTTTCAACTGGATGCTTTGGGCGATCGGGATATTTTGATTCAACCCGATACCAGTGGTTTTTCTTCCACCGATTTCAAGCGGATTAAGGAGCTCACGCAAATAGGTATTCTTGCAGCGCAGTCTCAGAGCGAGAAACTAAAGGTGCTGTCTTTGTCGGAAAGTGACTATACGCAGTATCTGGCCAAGAAACAGCGGCCCACACGCCCGTTGCGGGTTGACAGGGTTGTCGTTCAAAATCAATCCAGAATGTCTGACTCCGTCATAGAAACGTATATTCAAACCAGGCCCGGCCCCCTAAACATGAAAGAGTTGGAACAGGATATCGAAAAACTCAACGGGTTGGATATTTTTGAAAGCGTGGATTTTGATTTGGAGACTTCCGATGGGACCTCTACCTTAGTATTGACCACCAAGCAAAAAGCCTGGGGCCCCAATTTTTTGCGTTTTGGCGCCAACATCGCTAACAACTTCAATGCTGAACCCACTGAGTCACACCTCAGTTTGACGGCCAACACGGTTCCCGTTGGGAGTTCAGGCAGTGAATGGCGCACGGAGCTGCAACTGGGTTATAACGACGTGTTTCATACGGAGTTCTATCAACCCTTGGATCGACGGTTAGAGTTTTATGTGCGTCCTTGGTTTAGATTTGAACAAACTCATTTAAACGATTTTACGAAAACCCGCGATGTAGTCAATGATACTTTAGTGGCTACTGCTCAGTTGGGTTTTGTTGCGGGTCGCTGGTTTGGTTCTCAATTTTCTGTGGAGCTGGGTCTGAATCGGGCGTTTGGAGACAGCGTCCCCAACACGGGAAAGTTGTCTATTAATAATCATGATGCGGATTTGGGGGCATGGGAACTTCGAATGGTATACGACGATTTGGATAGCATGGAGTTTCCGACGTCCGGGTCTCTGGCAAGTGTCCATTGGTTGGGTCTGCGGCAGACGCTGGGAAATGCTGGCGAGCAAGACAGGGTGCGAATCAATTTACTGCTGTCGGAAACCTTTGGCAAAAACACGCTGACGTTTTGGGGAAGTGTGGGAGCGGTGGTGGGAGGTGATGTAGAGCCGGATACGGGGTATACCTTGGGTGGATTATTCAGCTTGTCGGGCTTGGAAAGAAACTCTTATATGGGACGATATACCGGAATTGCTCGCATTCTATATACCGGTGATTATATTAATTGGCCAACGCTGATTGATATTCCATTATATTTTGGCATGTCAGTGGAGGCGGGCAATGCCTGGAATGACAGTAGTGAAATCGATGTTGGTACTTTAGTACTAGCTGGAAGTTTATTTGTCGGAGTCGATACGCCCATCGGGCCTCTGTACTTGGCACAAGGGTTTTCACGCCATAGCGAAACCAAAAGCTATTTATTTCTTGGTCACAATCTGAGCTTTTTTTAAATACGAAACCCGGGAATAAAACGGTGCAAACGGCGTTTATAGACCATACTCGCAAAATATTGAGAGTCATCTATATTTATCCGGTTACCTTTACACAATGGAGAATTAACTTATGAAGATTGTTTCCAGATTAATCCTGTCGGTGCTGTGCGTGGCTTTGGCTTCGCCTGCTTTCGCCGATAAAGACCCCAAAAAAGGGGCTATCAAGGCGCGACAGGGCGAAATGCAAATCAGAAAATTTAACATGGGCCCATTAATGGCCATGGCCAAGGGAAAAATGCCCTACGATGCCAAAAAAGCCCAGACCATGGCGAACAACCTTAAAGTTTTATTGGAATTAAACAATAGCGCGGCTTGGATGCAGGGTACTTCCAATAAGGAGTATCCGGATGATACAACCGCGTTACCAAAAATTTGGGAAACCTGGCCAAAAATAGCGGATTACGGTAAAGACTATGCCAAAGCTGTTAAGGAAGTGGCTGCAGTTGCCGGTAACGGTCAATCTGCTTTGGGCAAGGCGATGAAGGATTTGGGTAAGGCGTGTAAATCCTGTCATGACGATTTCCGCAAGAAAGACGATTAATCGACGCCGCATTGCATGGTGAGTCCATTGCAGCGAGAAAAAATATGGGATCCAGTGACACGCGTGTGGCACTGGATCTTCGTTGTAGCAGTATCCGGCAGTTGGCTGTTTGGCAAGTTCATGTCGTCAGACTCGGTGCTTTGGCACTTTTATTTGGGCTATACCATTGTCGCCTTGTTATTGTTTCGATTGATTTGGGGAATGGTAGGGCCTGATCCGGTACGGCTAAGAGCATTGTTTTCCCGCCCCAGTGAAGTAATTGCTTATTCAAAAACCCTCATGAAGCGAACACCCAGCGGTTACGCCGGGCACAACCCCATGGGATCGTTGTGGATTGTGGTTGTCTTGCTGATTCTCCTCCTGCAGGCCATATCCGGTTTGTTTATTGATGCCGATGATTTTTTCGAGTACGGGCCTTTGTTCGACTACGTGTCCGAGGATACCGCCAAGTTTTTCAATCGTTGGCACTATTACTTGTCGTACCTTATTCTGGGATTGGTATCCTTACACGTATTTGTGCTGTTTTTCTATCTGTTTTGGAAAAGAGAAAACCTTATCAGCCCTATGTTCAGTGGTTTGAAATGGGTAAAGAAAGCGTAAAGTAAAATGGGCAATTCAAGCCTGCTCCTTTTTAGTGCAGACAGCATTTCATTTTCCAGGCGAACCCTCTTAATTACCCATAAACCTATCGCAGCATAGGAAAGGACTGTTCGGCTACCCTTTCTCAGGGTCAGCTTGATGAGGGCTACTACGCAGGATTAGGTAACCCAGAATTCCCGAGAGGACAGAGCCCAATAGTATCCCCAGACGCTCATCAAACAGCAGATTGACGCCGGTTTCTTCAAACGCCAGGGAGCCGATAAACAGGCTCATGGTAAAACCAATGCCGCAAAGTGCTGCCGTGCCGTATAAGCTGCGCCAATTCATACCGCTAGGCAAACTCGCCAAACCCAATTTAATGAAGAGCCAACAAAAAGCGAATATCCCTATTTGCTTGCCCAGGAACAGGCCCAGAGTGATTCCCATGGGCACATTATGCAAGAGCTGCTCGGCGCTGACACCGCTGAAACTAATGCCGGCATTGGCAAAGGCAAACACCGGTAGTACAAAAAACGCTACGGCCGCATGTAAGTCGTGTTCTAAGCTCTTTAATGGAGAATAGTCGGGTTTATGGGCTGAGCGAATGGGAATGAACATGGCCAGCAAAACACCGGCCAGCGTGGCATGAACACCGGATTTCAATGTGGCTGCCCACATGATGATGCCCACCAGAATATATACGCTGGTGGAAGCTGTGTTGCGCTTGTTAAGAAAATACAACACGGATAAACACAGCGCCGCAACGATAAGTGCGGTCAAAGAGATTTTTGAGGTATAAAACACGGCGATAATAATTATGGCGCCGATATCGTCGAATATTGCCAGGGAGGTGAGAAATATTTTTATAGAAACGGGAATACGCGTGCCTAATAAGCTTAATACCCCCAGAGCAAAAGCGATATCTGTCGCGGCGGGAATCGCCCAACCCTTGATGGCTACCGGGTCGTCCTTATTTAAAAGAAAATAGATCGCTGCCGGTACGATCATGCCGCCTACTGCGCCGATGGCAGGTAGTACGACTTTTTTTCGGTCTGCCAATTCACCTTCCAACAATTCTCGTTTCAGCTCCAAACCCACAAGAAAGAAGAATACGGCCATCAGGCCGTCATTGATCCAAAGCAGCAAGGGTTTGGCGATTTCAAAGCTGCCCACTCGAATTTCTATGGGTACGCTAAGGAGCAAATCGTAATACGGTGCGACGAAGCTGTTGGCCGCAATGATTGCGGCCAATGAGGCAATAAACAGCAATATGCCCCCGGCGCTTTCCAGTTTTAAAAAATCACTGATCCAAATGTTGTCTTGTGTCTGCATGGTTTAAAAAATCTCGGTGTGAAAGTGTTTATCTTAAAATGGCAATCCAGCGCCACAAACGCAGTATGTCCGCCAACGCACCGGCAACATACGTGAGGGCACAGGCTTTGAGAATTTGCCGCACAGCGGGCATATAGGTTTCAGGCACATAGCCGGTTGCCAAAATAGGTAGGGCTTTATTGTAACTGGCATCGAATTCTTCCGGTAATATGGCAACATAAAGTGCGACCGAAGCGGCCATGGTGAGAATGCCAATGAGCGCGGAGACCAGCGCTAAATGGGGGATTCTTATGAGCAGGCTGACGATGGGCAGCACGGTGAGAATGAATACGCCAACAGCTTGGATTCTGTGCGCTTTATTTAAGTATTTTCCCCGCAGTTGGCTTACGGGTTCCTGTTTATTGAACTGAATCGCATGCCCCACTTCGTGGGCCGCTACCGCCACCGCAGTCAGGGATTTTCCCGTATACACATCGGGACTCAAGCACACGGTATTTTGTTCCGGGTGGTAGTAGTTTTCATCTTTGCCACCTTGCTTCACTTTGACGTCAGTTAAACCAAACTTCTGCAACAAGTGTCTGGCCAGTTCCGAGCCGGTACCGGGCATGCCGTCCAGGTGGCGGCTGTGTTTGCGCAGTACATAGCGGACCCATAGCTGGGGCCCAAAAATGAGTGCCAACAAGGCCAAAGTGGGTATAGCATATATCATGACGCTATTTTACTGGATTTGGAGACCAGAGAAACAGCGCTAAGCACGGTTTCTCCTGATTGTCGAAAGCTCATGCCGGGGGTTTGAGCTCTTCAGCGCCGGTTCCCACCAACTGGGCCATACGCAAGGTACCGTTGCCCATACATTGGCGCAGATGGAGAACTCCCCGTCCAGCTGTACGTTGGTCACTTGTTGGGGGAATTTCCCCGTGGTCACAATTTTGCCGGTCTCAAAAGCTTTCTGCATAAATTTCCCCGTTCTGACCATACCTTCCGCAGAGGAAGGGCTCATAGGGGTATATCAAGGTAACGTAAACAAAAAACTGCATATGGTCGTGCTCCTTTTGTTGTACGCGTTTGTTGTATGCGCGCCTAAGTATTAGAAAAATAACAGTATGAAGCGGTTTCTGGTGTTTGCTTGAAACCCTTCACTATCTGGTCGAACCAATCACCTGCATAGGGGCAGACAAAACCGCCAGCACCCGGCCCGCTTCCTGTTTGTATATTTTGCCAATCTCGTGTCAAACATGAGGTCTCATTTTTCAAGGCCCGATCAGGCTTCGTACCATTGCAACGGTGGCGGTAGTTGCATGGAACAATATTCAATATGTACGATTCTTCTGTGTGTTGTTTGGACAGCTTTTCGCGACGAATGAAACAGCAAGGGACTCATGATTAAAACATCTCCCGGTTCGGCAACACATTCAACGATGTTGGACTCGTTTTGTTCCACTTGTTTAATGAGTTGTTTGGAGCTTGTGCGACCATTGCGGTGAGTGCCCGGCAGTACCCGCAAGACGCCGTTGTCTTTATCGCTTCTATCCAGGTGCAGGCGCAAAGTAACCATGTTGTTTAAATATTCCTGCGGCGGTTCTACATGCGGTATCCCTTGTTTTTCACTCCATAAATCAAAACCGGGAACAGCGTGCCGTTCCTTTAATGCGATGGATGTGTCTTGATGCCAAGCTACGTTCCAGTTGGATTGTGATGTTTTGTCGAAAAATATCGATCTTACGGGTTGGGAAAAATCTCCGTGTATCGTTTTTGTCAACCCATGTAGGGTAGGTGATAGAGCTAAATCACGAATCTCAGCAACTCGCTGCATTAAGTTGCGCACGCCGTAGTGATTGCTTTCTTTTTGAAGTGGATTGAGCGCTTGTAGCAGCGAGTCTATTTGCTTTTTTGGGATGGCTTGTTTAACTAAATAGAATCCTTGTTGCAAAAACTCTGTTTTCATTAATTGATGATTCACTTTATGCCAAGTTTGCCGTTGAGCTCATCAGCGCCGTGAAATATCAATTTGGTTTTTTTTCCGTCTTTCACCATCGCCAAACGACCGAATCGCGGGATGTCCACGGTTTCTTGGGTTTTCATGGCGTTGAGAATGATTTGCACAATTGGCGCGTGAGTTCCTTCGGTCTTGGGTTTGGTCCCGCCTTCTGCGTAGTCGCGTAGTTCTGTACAGGCTCGGAACATGGCAATGGTGCAAGCGGGGTTTCCGGCGCCGGCTTTGCGGCTGCAAGCGGAGAACGTGCCCAGTCCGGCGACGACGTGTTTTTTACCTTGCGACAAGTCGAGAGAGATTTCGGTTACCAATGCAGTGAGTCGCTTGTCATTTTTTCGAATTCCCGGAATGCTCATTCAAGAATCCCTTATTGCGAGAGAATATCGCAATTTTACAGAAACGCTGGGGAAAATCCATGCGGGCTGGAATGATAAAAACTTATGTCGTCGGCAATAGTCCGGGTTTGCAGCCCGTTTGCTTAAATAGTAGATAGTCTCTAAGGATTTGTTCGTGATCAAACGCCAAGGGGGTGGGGATTTGGTCGGGCGTATACACCTTAAGATTGATGGCGTCATCGGCCGCTTGCGGGGTGCCCTGAGCGTGGGCGATATAGACACTGCTAACGGTGTGAAAGCGGGAATCCCGCTTGGGGGCGGAGTAGTTGGCTAAATGGGCCACCAAGGTGACATCCAGGCAGGTTTCCTCTTTGGCTTCGCGTATGGCCGCTGTTTCCAGCGTTTCGCCCCGATCCACAAAGCCGCCGGGCAGTGCCCAGCCCAAAGGTGGGTTACGTCGTTCAATTAGTACAATGGGGTGGTTCGGACGATCTCTCAGCTCGATTATGATATCCACGGTAAGTAGCGGTGTGACGGGTAAAGGCATGTGCTGTCCTTAATAATTAATGCTTACACGAGATACAGAGCCGCCAGGCCCAGGAATACCAAAAATCCAATGACATCGGTTACCGTGGTCAGTACCACGCCGCCGGCCAGAGCGGGATCGATTTTGAACTTTTGTAGTACGATGGGGATGGATGCCCCTGCCAGTGCGGCTACAACGAGATTGGCGATCATAGCCATGCCGATAACTAAGCCCAGTTTTTCGTTACCGAACCAGAGCACCGCAATGGCTGCGACTACCAGTGACCAGATTAAGCCGTTGAGCAGACCAATACGTGCTTCTTTATTGATCAAACGCATGGCGTTGGCCGGACTGACTTTACCCAGTGCCAGGCCCCGAATCACCAGTGTCAGGGTTTGGCTTCCGGCAATACCCCCCATGCTGGCGACAATTGGCATCAGAATGGCCAAGGCTACGAGTTGCTCAATGGTTTGACCAAACAGGCCGATTACCCAGGAGGCCAGTAAGGCGGTGAGTAAATTGATACCCAGCCAGACGCTGCGACGGCGGCTGCTGGTAATGGAGCTGGCAAACATATCGTCTTCTTCGTTCAGTCCCGCCATGCTCATGAGTGAGTGGTCCGATTCCTCGCGAATAACGTCCACCACGTCGTCAATAGTAATACGTCCCAAAAGTTTGTTTTCACTATCCACCACAGGGGCGGAAATGAGATCGCGTTGCGAGAAAATATGTGCCACTTCCTGTTGCGGTAGATGGGCGTCAATCGCCTGACTGTCCCGCTTGGTGAGTGCGCCAACGGATAAACCTGGATCTTTGATTAACAAATCCGTCAGCGCCAGGGTGCCAATATAGGTGCCTTCCCGGTTAATGACGATCAGGTTATCCGTGGCTTGTGGAATTTCACCCAGCAGGCGCAAATAGCGTTGAACCACGTCCAGCGTCGTGTCTTCGCGTACGGTGATGGTATCGGTGTTCATCAGGCCGCCTGCGGTATCCTCCGGGTATGACATAACGGCTTCTAAACGCTGACGCCGTTGTTCGTCCATGGATTGGAGCAGTTGTGAGGTGGCTTCCTCCGGAATATCTTCGAGAATATCCGCTAAGTCGTCATTAGGCAGGCTTTGAACCGCGGTGACCAGATCATCGTGTTCCATGGTCTGGATCAGGTTGGTTCTTACATCATCATGCAGGCTGGCCAGTACGTCACCGCGATTTTTTTTCTTAATCAACTCCCAAATACTGTGTCGCTGCGGTTGTGGCAGAGACTCCAGCAAATGAGCCAGATCGGCGGGGTGTATTTTGTTGATCTTGCGGCGTACCTGGGCAACACTGCCTTTATTGATCAGGTCGGTGAAATCTACCAGGATGTTTTTGCCGGCTTCTTGCTCTGTGTCTGACATGAAATTCCCTGATTCAAACAATGGGGATACCAACGCACAAGTTTAAACCAAAGCGCGGCAAATTGAGAGAGTGTAGGAAAAGTTAAGGTATAACGAATGAGGGTTGTCAGTTGCTAAAATACTTTATTCATCTTCACCAAATCGTTCTTCGACCAGCTGCTGCAAACCACTCAGGGCTTCGTACTCGTCTGCGCCATCCACGGTGACAGTGATGATGGAGTTTTGGCTGGCCGCCAGCATCATGACGCCCATGATACTTTTTCCATTGACTTCCCGTCCGTCTTTGGAGACGAACACGCTACTTTGAAACCGCGATGCCAGTTGTACCAATTTGGCCGCTGCCCGGGCATGCAAACCCAGTTTATTCACTATGGTCAGTTCAGTGGACAGCATAACAACTCTTCACTTCTCTTCTCGTCACTTCAGAGGTTCCTTAGGTAATTTCTCTGCGGTTGAACAATACACCGTCTTTACCGCCATCGACGGCAATTTCCACCAGTTGGGTGAGCGTAAGATCCGGGTAGTTCATGACGCGCATCATCATAGGCATGTTCAAACCGGTCACCACCATGACGTGTTCCGGCTTGGATAATTTGTGGGCAATATTGCTGGGTGTAGCACCGAACATATCGGTAAGAATCAGTACACCATCGCCGCTGTTCATGGTTTCCACTTTGGCTTGAGCTTGAGCCAGCATTTGATCTGGGTCTGAATCAAAGGGAACACATAGGGTGTCGGTTTGCAGGGGACAGACACCCAGAACCCGGGTGGTGATTTCCAGCAGAATTTTGCCTAAATTTTCGTGCGTGATTAATAAGACGCTAACCGTCATGGTAAATCTCTGTGCCGCATTAAAACATTATCCCGCTGTGTCTTATAGTGTTCACCCAACTTTTGCGCCAGGAATACAGACCTGTGTTGCCCACCGGTGCAGCCGATTGCGATGGTCATGTAACTGCGGTTGTCAGCCTCAAACTTAGGAATCCAATGATCCAGAAAGTTTTTGATATCGCGATACATTTTGTCTACATCCTGGTGTGTTTCCAAAAATGTCACTACCTCGTCGTCCAGGCCGGTTTTTTGCCGCAATCGCGGCTCCCAATGTGGGTTGGGCAAGCAACGGGCATCAAAGACAAAATCCGCATCTGCCGGCACTCCATGCTTAAACCCAAAGGATTCAAACAGCAGTGACAGGGATGCAAATTCGTTGCCGTTTAGGCGTTCTCGAATCAGCTCTCGCAGTTGGTGTACATTGCTGCGGCTGGTATCAATATAAAGATCGGCCCGAGACGAGATGGGCTCCAGTAACTCGCGCTCAATTTTTATCGCTTCCAGCAAGGGGACCTTGTTGGCGGTCAGGGGGTGTTTGCGACGGGTTTCACTAAAACGTTTCAGGAGTATGTCGTCGTCAGCATCCAGAAAGAGGACATCGCAACTGATTCCCTTGTTCTTGATTTGGTCGAGAATATACGGAAAGCGGTGTAGCTCTTTGTGCAGATTACGAGCATCTATACCTACGGCGATGTGTTCCACGGTATTGGGTACCGCAGCCTGCATTTGCTCGGAAAACGCCGGTAACAAACCGACCGGGAGATTATCAATGCAATAGTATCCCAGATCCTCCAGGAGGTTGAGGCCGGTACTTTTGCCTGAGCCTGAGACGCCGCTGATGACAATGAGCTTCATTCGGAAGACGGTTCCAATAATTGTTTTTGTTTTTGCATGAAGTCTTTGACGGCGTCGTATCCTGACAAAAGTTGTATATACTGCCGTGTCGCTGCCTCAACCAACACAGCCAAGTTGCGTCCGGGTGCCACCGGTATTGTCACTTCAGAAATGTCCACATCCAATAAGGTAAAGTTTTGTTTCGTCCCCATCAGGCGATCCAGATTATACTCCTGGTCGGGCTTAATATACGAGAGCTTTACAATCAAACGCAGATTTTTCGATGGTTTTATGGCGCTGTCACCAAACATTTCCCGTATATTCAAGACCCCTAGCCCACGGACTTCCAGAAAATCCTGTAGTGCGGGCGGGCACAAGCCTTTAATGGCATCGGGGGCAATTCGGGAAAATTCCGGAGCGTCATCGGCAATCAGGCGGTGGCCGCGGTTGATCAGCTCCAGTGCCAGCTCGCTTTTACCAATACCGCTTTCGCCGCGCAATAGTACACCCAAACCATAGACTTCCATAAAAACACCGTGCAGGACGATTCGCTCCGCTAATGTATGTTCCAGATAATACTGCATGCGATTTATCAATTTTTGGCTGGGCATGGGCGAGGTCAGTAAAGGCGTACCGGAACTTTGTGCTGCTTCAACGAGCTGGGCCGGTGGTGTGATGGAGTCAGTGACGATGACCGCTACGGGTTGATTGGCGAATAATTGTGATATGACGTCGTGATAGGTGTTTTTTCCCAAGCCCTCCAGGTAGTCTGTTTCCCAGGGGCCCAAAACCTGGACCTGGTTTGGGTGTACCGCATTGAGATGTCCGATCAGGCTGGCGCTGGGTTGCAGGCTTTGGTCCACAAACTGAACGGTTCGCTTTGCGCCGGAGTGCCCTGCAATCCACTGCAACAACAAGCGGTTTTTGTGAGCACCAAAAAGTTTTTCCGCTGTGATTTGTTCTTGTGACATCCTCTAATTATTGATGTGATTTTTCCAATTTTGAAGCAGATGGCACAGGCTATCTGCATCCTCGCATTGGCGGATTTTCTCCCGAATGGTCTCGATGCTGAACATTTCGGCGATTTCCGCCAGTAAATTCAAGTGTTCTTGAGTGGAGTTTTCAGGTACCAGTAGTGCAAAAATCAAGTCGACAGCTTGTTTGTCAATGGCGTCATAGTCAATGCCTTGTTCCAGCTTGATGAAAGCGGCTATGGTTTGCTCTGTGTTTTTCAGTCGTCCGTGAGGTATGGCAACGCCACTGCCAATGGAGGTGCTTCCCAGCTTTTCCCGTGCAAACAGACTTTCACAAACATCCTGAGAGGCTAAAGATTGACTGCCTCTGGCGAGGATCTCGCTGACAGTTTCCAATGCTCTTTTCTTGCTGCTGACATTTAGATCGTTGACGACCCGATCCGGTGTAATAATGTCTTGAATTTCCATCTTATTCTACGTTTTTGGTTACATCCAATCAAAATCACATCTGGGCTTTTTTGGGAGAACCCTCATTGCGGTGATGGTCAGTTGTTTTTTCTTTCCGCTTGATAATTTGCCGATCCAGTTTATCCAATAAAGCGTCAATGGCGGCATACATATCCTGGTCTTCAGCGTTAGCAAAAATTTTGTTGCCATTGACCGGGATCGTGGCCTCGGCTTTGTGACGTTGTTTTTCAACGCTGAGAATCACATCGATACTGGTCACCTGGTCAAAATGGCGCTCGAGTTTTTGCATTTTTTCTTGAACGTAGTCTTTTAATGATTGTGTTACTTCTAAATGGTGGCCAGTGATGGTGATGTGCATAAAAATCTCCTGTATCGGTGAAACTTAGCCGTTTACGTTGCCGTGTAAACGATTGTGCGTCTTTATTGTTATTATGTCCGGCATCGAGCACGAAACCGGGGATAATACCGCCCTATGCGGCGGAATACCAGTCATCTCTGTAGCACTTGCGTAAATGTTGTAAGAATCTCTCGTTAATAAGAACAGAATCGTCTGTTTCGCTGAAAAGCTTAGATATATTTCCAATATTTGCATTTTCCACCAAGTTGGCGCAAGAGTGGGTGAGGCATGGCTGCCTCTGGCGGTCACATTCTGTTCTTTCCGCTCATCCGGAAATGTCGCAGAAAATTCCTAAATCAATCGTTTTCTTTCGTTGGAGGGTGGTATGGACATCGCTTCGCGATATTTAGCCACGGTTCGGCGTGCTACATTGATGCCCTGTTTTCCCAAAAGAATCGCTAACTTGTTATCACTTAAGGGCTTGTTGGCTTGTTCGGCGGCAATCAGTTTCTTAAGCATGGCACGTATTGCCGTAGCTGAACATTCTCCGCCGCTGGCCGTGCTGACGTGGCTGGAGAAAAAGTATTTCAGCTCGTAAATGCCTCTGGGGGTATGCATATACTTCTTGGTGGTGACGCGTGAGATGGTAGATTCATGCATACTCACCACTTCAGCGACATCGTGCATGACCAGCGGTTTCATCCCTTCATCACCATGCTCGAAGAAGTCCTTTTGTCGTTCTACAATGCACCTGGCCACTTTCAATAACGTATCGTTGCGGCTTTTCAAGCTCTTCAGGAACCAGCGGGCTTCTTGTAAATGATTCTTCATGTAGGTGGTATCGCTGGAATTGCTGTTTTTTTGGGCTAAATTGGCGTAAAGAGCATTGATGGAAAGCTTGGGGGTGACCTCCGGATTCAGCTCTACTTTCCATTGGCCTTTGATTTTACGGACAAAAACATCGGGTACTACATACTCCGGCTGGGTGTCGGTGATTTGGCTGCCGGGTCTGGGATTGAGAGACTGGATGAGAACCAAGGTGTTCTGTAATTGTTTCTCTGACAATTTGGTGCGGCGCATTAGAGACAGGTAATCCCGATTGGCCAGCAAATCAAAATGGTCTTTAATGATAGCCTTGGCTTCGGTTAACCATGGTGTTTCCATATCATAGTATCCCAACTGCAACACCATGCTTTCTTGCAGGTTTCTCGCGCCTACCCCTGGAGGATCGAAATTTTGCACGCGGCGCAGCACGGACTCCACTTCGTCCAATTCAATATCCAGCCCTTGTTCTACCAGGCTTTGGTGTAATTCTTCTACGGCAGCGGTAAGAAATCCACTTTCGTCTATGGAGTCGATGATGGAGGTCGCAATGGCCATGTCCACTTCGCTGAAGGGGGTGAGGCGCATTTGCCACATCAAATGTTCATTAAGGCTTTCCCCGCTGTTTTGGGGTTGTTCCATGATCCGGTTGTCGTCCGGATCCAAAGATTTAATCGGCGTGTAAGTATCAAAGGTATCGCCCCAATCGCTGTCCACTGGCAGATCATTGGGGATATCCATATCTACTGTGTGGTCAACATCTTTGTCCGATGTGTCCTTCGCAACAATATTTTCGTCGTTCTGACTACTGTCATCATTCTGGTTGTCGCCGGACTCTTCCGTATCCAGCATGGGATTGGATTCCAAGATTTCTTGAATCTCAGATTGCAGTTCCAATGACGACAATTGCAGCAGGCGAATAGCCTGTTGCAACTGGGGCGTCATGGTAAGTTGTTGCCCAAGTTTAAGTTGTAACGTCTGCTTCATAAAAGTGTTAAGTTTGTTTTAAATCTTTAATTCAATCCTATCCCTGAAAATTCTATTGGTTCCGCATAGTAATTAATAGCACTAATTGAGCCAAGTGTGCAGCCAAATCACAGCTACTGACTGAAAAAGTTTCAGGAAATGCGTTGTTGTGCTTATTTTGAGTGCATTACGTGTTTTTTTACTTTTTAGAAACGGCAGTGCTGCACACAAGCTGCTATAGTTTAAAGCTTTCTCCCAAATAAACCTGTTTTACTTCCTGGTTTTCCAAAATCTCATGTGGGCTGCCGTGGGCCAACACCCGACCATCATTCATAATATAAGCATTATGACACACGCCCAATGTTTCTCTGACGTTATGATCGGTTATAAGTATACCGATATCTTTTTTGGTTAATTGGTTAATGATTCGCTGAATATCAATTACCGATATGGGATCCACTCCCGCAAACGGCTCATCAAGCAATATAAATTTGGGTTCCGTCGCCAGGGCTCGGGCAATTTCAACGCGCCTTCGCTCGCCACCGGACAGGCTCATGCCCAGGCTGTCACTGATATGGCTGATATGCAATTCTTCCAGTAGCTCTTTAAGTTTAGCTTGTTGTTGACGGCTGTCTAAGTCAGATCGAGTCTGCAGGATTGCAAGAATGTTATCGGCCACAGAGAGCTTGCGGAACACAGATGCTTCTTGTGGTAAATAGCCGATACCCAGCTGAGCACGGGCATGCAGCGGAAATGCAGCAATATTTTGATTCTCAAGGAGAATTGCGCCTTCATCACAAGGAACGAGGCCCACGATCATATAGAAGGATGTAGTCTTTCCGGCACCGTTAGGCCCCAGTAACCCTACGACTTCGCCGCTGTTGACTTTCAGCGACACGTTTTTAACCACAATGCGGTTTTGAAAACGTTTTGCCAGATTCTTAACTTCCAGTCGGCTCATGGTATTTTTATTATACTCGCCGGATCGTTTTCGGATTCCTGGGATGGGGGTTGAATAGTAACTTGTACACGTTGTTGTCCGGATTCATCCACCGCTGCGGTGACGACTTCTTTCTGGGTATCGTAGTCAATTCGATTGCCGCTAAATGCATTACCTCCTTGGGTCAGGCGCGCATTTTCCAACAGCAACAGGCGTTTTTCCCGGGCAAAGTACTCCATGGTATTGGCTTCGCCCTTAATGTTTTCGCTATTGATTTTGCCTTCCTGTACATAACGCACCGGGGATCCTATCGCGGTGACGTGGCTTAAATCTCCCTTGTCGCTGTGGACGATCAGGGTGTCGGCGTTGATCTTGATGCCGCCTTGCGTTAACAGTACATGACCGGAATAGGTGCTCACGCCCTTTTTTTCATCCAAAGTGGCTCGATCGGCTTCTATGGTTATGGGTTGCATTTTATCTTTCGCCGCCGGATTTCCCGCCGGGGTGAATGCCAGCGTTAGCGCAAAGAGGCAGAGGGTCAATCGACTATTGAACATATGTGCCTTTTACCTTGGCGTCTAATCTGAGCCGGAGCTGTTTGAAGTCTGCATGCATACCCTTAGCTTGGACCGTGCTTTCACTGGATACTATCGTAACTGCATTATTGGTTTCTGCCGTATGAGTTTGTGGATAGATGGTTATGTCTTGGGCTTTGATAGTGACGTTGGATTTTTCTTGCTCTATCAGTACAGAGCCTTGCAGGAGGATTTCCTGCATTTCATCATAGATGGTGCCCGTTTCGGCGGTAACGGTCCAAACTGAGCCATCTGCGCGGTGTACAGTTAGGTTGGGCTGGGTCAATTCGGTTCGGTTTTCTTTCTTATAGTGAGCCAGGAAGTTTGCATATAATTCTTGTTTAGGCTTGCCTTTTTTATCCATTACCACCGTGCGCACACCGTGCATGAAATAATCCGGTTTTCTGGTATCGTTCTCGGGTTCTTCCAGGGCGGTAAAATCCAAAGATGTTACAAACCACCAGCTCAAGGCGGCGCTGAGCAGTAAGACCAATGGAAATATAATGCGGATTTGCATGCTAAGGATTCATGGTTAAGTATTCCTGGATCATGGGTTCCAGTGTGCCCTGTGCTTGCATAATCAATTCGCAGATGTCGCGTGCAGCGCCCCGACCGCCGGGGGTAGGGGTAATCCAGTGTGCGTGTTTCTTGCTGAGTGGGTGCCCATCCGCCACGCTGACTGCCAGGCCGACGCGAATCATTATGGGTAAATCCACTACATCATCACCGACGTAAGCCACTTCATCAGAGTGTATTTTTAGCTTATCAATCAAAGATTTAAATGCCGGCAATTTGTCCTTTTGGCCCTGGTACACGTGTTTGATTTCCAGGTTTTTCATACGATGTTTCACCAATTCCGAGCTACGGGCAGTGATGATAGCGACCTCCACACCACTGCGTTGTAACATTTTCATGCCATGGCCATCTTTTGCATTAAAGGCTTTGTATTCTTGGCCGTCATCACCGAAAAACAGGCTACCGTCAGTGAGCACGCCGTCAACGTCGAAAATGATGAGTTTAATTTTTTTGGCTTTTTCGTAGATGTCCAGCATTACACCACGCCTGCTTTTAGTAAATCGTGCATGTTCATCGCTCCCACTACCTGTCCTTGGGCATCGACCACAGGTAAAGAGTTTATCTTATATTGATCCATAATACGTAATGTCTCTACCGCCAGCATGCCCAATTCGGCTTTTTTACATGGGCTGGTCATCACATCGGTGACTTTAATGTTGTGCACATTGACATCGCCGTGGTCCAGTACTCGGCGCAGATCTCCATCGGTAAAAATACCCAATAAATTCTCAGAGGTATCCACAACGGTGGTCATTCCCAGGCCTTTGCGAGTCATTTCCATCAGAGCCTCGCTGAGCATGGCGCTGTTGCTGACCTTAGGTATGGTGGTGCCGCTGTGCATGATATCGTCCACCTTGAGCAGGAGTCGCCGGCCCAGCTGACCGCCTGGGTGCGATAAAGCGAAATCATCGGCGGTAAACCCCTTGGATTCCAATAGAGCGATTGCCAGGGCGTCGCCCATGGCCAATGCCGCTGTGGTGCTGGTGGTGGGGGCAAGCCCTAAGGGGCAGGCTTCTTTTTCCACGCTGACATCAATATGTACGGTGGCAGCACGGGCCAGGCTGGAGTTGACGTTCCCGGTCAGGGCAATCAAAGGTACGTTTTTACGCTTAATTAGGGGTAATAAAGTGCTGATTTCGTCGGTTTCGCCGGAATTGGAAAAAGCCAGGACCACGTCACTCTGGGTAATCATGCCCATATCGCCATGACTGGCTTCACCGGGGTGAACAAAAAACGCCGGACTGCCTGTGCTGGCCAGGGTTGCGGCTATTTTGCCGCCGATATGTCCTGATTTGCCCATACCCATGACGACAATACGCCCATGACAGGCGTGCATAATGCTGCAGGCCTTGAAAAAGTCCTCGTCAATTCGGTCAGACAGGGCTTCTATGGCTTTGGCTTCATTTTCAATGACGGCTTTTGCCAATGTAATGAGTTTTTCCTGATTCATGCGGCCTCAGTAATGTAAAGTGATACCATATATCCCACATAGGCAGCTAATAATAACGAAGCCTCAACGCGATTAATGCGGCCTGGGCCTCTAAATCCGTACGCCATGATCAACAGGGCCAGAGTTAGCGCAGCCATGGTGCTGTAATCGCGCAGTAACACTACATCAGGAAACTGAAACGGTGTAATACTGCTACCCACGCCAATGACAGCCAGGCTGTTAAACATATTAGACCCAATCACGTTGCCAATGACAATGTCGTGTTCTTTTTTCAGCGCAGCGCTGATGGCGACAGCGATTTCGGGCAAGCTGGTTCCCACGGCAATGATGGTCAGACCGATCACCAATTCGCTGATACCTAAAGCGGTGGCGACATGGGTGGCGCCCCAGACCAGCAGGTGGGAACTGCCCACCAACAGCACTAAACCGGCCAGAGTCCAGGCGGATGCCCTGCCCGTCGACATGTCGTCTGGAAGCTCTGATTGTATTTCCTGGGCCAAGGGGTCTTCGCCCGAGCTGCGGCTAAGCCAGGTGAGCCAGGAGATCATGATTACTGTACCGACCAATAACAGCAGGCCATCCAGGCGGCTAAGCTCCTGATCCCAGAGCAATGTCAGTAAAATGATGGTAATGAGTAAAAGGACCGGGTATTCCCGTTTCAGGGTTTGAGATTGAACGGTTAATGGGGTGATCAAGGCGCCGATTCCTAAAACCAGGCCTATATTGGCGATATTGGAGCCAATGGCGTTTCCCAGTGCCAGGCCGGGATTTTGGTTCAGTGAAGCCACTGCGGCGACAAACATTTCCGGCGCCGAAGTGCCGAATCCAATAATAATCATACCCACAATGAGGCTGGAGACTCCCAGGTTGCGCGCCAAGGCAGAAGCGCCCAGGACAAACCGGTCGGCACTCCAAACCAGGACAGCGAATCCGGCAATAATAGCGATAACATACAGCAACATGAGTGGGATAATCAGTCCGTCATCAAAACGAACCATGATACCTGAAGCGGAGGCGCTTCAAAAGGATCAGGGGGCCGCTCTCGCACATCCTTGTGCTTCGCGGCACCGGTATGTCCCTATACAATGGCCGCTCTCGCACATCTCGGCAACTGCTCCGTGCGTTGCTCTCGACAATAAGTTCCAGACATTGTCTACCGTATCCGTCCGTGGCTACGTAACTTCCGCCATCCAGTGCGGTCGCTTGGCTTCGCGGCCGGCATGTCTATACATTGGTCGGGGTGCCGGTTTTACTGGCGTATTCCATGACAATTCCAGCAAAAATACAGGCGCCCAGCCAGCTGTTATTGGCAAATGCTTTGATGCAGCGTTGTGGGTCCCGGTCCTTGAGCAAGTAATGTTGATAGGCCAAAAAAATAGTGGAGACGCCCAATCCTATGTAGTAGTAGAATTTGAGTTCCAATTTTTCTCCCACAACAATCATGGTAAATAAGAATAAGCACTGGATCATGGCGATGATGAGTCGATCAGCTTCGCCAAACAACACCGCTGTTGATTTAACACCAATTCGAATATCGTCCTCCCGGTCAGCCATGGCATACATGGTGTCATAGGATGTGGCCCACAACACCGTAGCGGTCAGAATCAGCCAGGCTTCGTTGGGGACTGTGCCGGTTTGCGCTGCAAAGGCCATGGGAACGGACCAGCCAAAAGCCAACCCCAGAAAAGCTTGGGGCATGTAGGTATAGCGTTTGGTAAAGGGATACAGAACCGCAAGAAATAATCCAACGACCGACATGAGGATGGTCAGTGTATTGGTAAACAATACCAGCACAAAGGCTGCCAAGCAGGTGACGACAAACAGGCTGAGCGCCTCTTTGGATGTGACTCGCCCCATGGCCAAGGGGCGATTCTGGGTTCGCGATACATGCATATCAATACCCCGGTCCGCATAGTCATTGATAATACAGCCGCCGGCACGCATGAGGATGACACCCATGAGAAAAATAAAGGTGACGGCCACGCTGGGGAAGCCCTTGCCGGCAATCCATAACGCCCATAGAGTTGGCCACAACAGAAGGTAGATGCCAATGGGGCGATCAAAGCGCATAAGCAGCGCATATTGCAAACTGCGGTCTTTCAATTTGGACATGTTTAAATATTACTTTTGCTAAGCTTAATTTTCCAGTGCGCCTTGTCCAGGCATGAATTCTATAACCTCATCATAATGCAGTGAAAAAGGAATTGCTTGCGATGTGCGCACTATTTTTCCAATTCGTCGCAGATTTCCTGTTTTGTCGAAGAGACGGGATCAGGAGCGGGTGAACTGAATAATCTTACGACGTTCGCGTTTGGTGGGACGGCCGCTGCCCGTATCACGGTATGCCGGTTGGGTTTTGACAACCGTCTTGAAGTTCTCCCTTTTCTGGATGCTTTCGGGCGTTTCCCGGTACAACAACGCGGCTTGTGGTGCCGGACCGCGTTTATCCGATAAGGCAAGCACGATCACCGTTTTCTCAGTATAGCCTTGTTTTATTGTCAGTTCGTCGCCCACCACCAGCTCCTTGCTGGGTTTGGCGCGGTCGCCCTGGTGGTGGATTTTTCCACCTTTAATGGCTTCGCTGGCCAAAGATCGGGTTTTGTAAAACCGGGCCGCCCAGAGCCATTTGTCGATACGTAACCGTGTCAGTGCGGTGGGGGCTTTACCGGTCTTGTTGGCATTATGTTTCGGCATGATATACCCAAGGCTGTACGCCTTTGAACTGGAGTATGTATTGTACGAAATGCGGCTTAACGTGCAATGGCTTCGCAGCGATTACGGCCGTTTTGCTTGGCTTGATACAAGGCTTTATCGGCACGTTGGAATGCCGTTTCAATAGTGTCATCACCCTCAAACTCGGTCAATCCGCAGGAAATCGTGATTTGTACCCGTTGGGATTGGTAATGGAATTCGCAGCTTTGTACCGCGGTGCGCAGTTTGTTAGCAGCGATTAAGGCCGCTTCCAGATGAGTTTGTGGCATCAATACCACAAATTCCTCACCGCCGTAGCGAGCCAGGAAATCGGTCTGGCGTAGTTTGGACTGCAAATTCCCGGCTATGAGCCGTAGTGCCTTGTCGCCGGCGCGGTGGCCGTAGGTATCATTGATTTTTTTAAAAAAATCGATATCCACTACCATGATTACCAAGGGTTGCCGGTAACGATTCCAGCGGTGATACTCTTGATCTATGTGTTCTTCATAGGCCAAGCGGTTGTGCAGCCCGGTCAGCGGGTCTTGTATGGCTTGCTGGTGTTCTTGGTATAAGCGTTCCTTGAGTAACTGGGTTTCCTGCTCCATGTTGCGCAGCTGAGCCGTGGTTTGTTTTAATGCGCGGGCCAGCGCTTGTTGAGTGCGTGATTCCTCTTCCATGTGGACATGCAGATTTTTGCGGATGGCGTGCAGTTGGGTTTGTATTCCGGATTTCAGTGACTCCAGTTCCGACGCGGTTTGTACCGAGTGTTCCATGGCCTGCATATGGTTTTGCATAGAAACACCGAATTTTTTGTTGTTTCCGGCACTGGTTTGTTGTGCCGTTTCTGCGCCGGAAATATTAGCGTAAATATCCTGTAGGTTTTCATTCAGGCTGTGTAGAAAACTCTGCAAGTCGGATTTTTCCCGTTCCAGGTGCAAGCGAGCTACGGTGAGCAAATTGGCTAAGGCACTCAAAACTTCGTGTTTTCCACCAATAGCATTGTTGCTGAGGCGATCGCGAAGCTGTAACACCTTTTCGTTGATCTCCTCAGGAAAGTCCAGATACTCGATCAATTTTAAACCGAACTGGCTGATCACTGCCGTTTCGTTGCGTGGTTGGGCGAAAGTTCCGTTGGGTGTGGCGCTGGCCGAGGGGAGGGGGTCCGTGCTCGCTGAAGGCTCTTTATTCGCTGAAGGCTCTCTCTGGGCTGAAGGCTCTTTATTCGCTGAAGGCTCTCTCTGGGCTGAGGGCTCTTTATTCGCTGAAGGCTCTCTCTGCGCTGAGGGCTCTTTATCTGCGGCGTCTTTGTTGCGGAACCGGTCAAAAAAACCTGCGCTGGTTTCGGTTTCGGGCGTTGCCGGTAGCAGGGTGTTGATGAGCGTCGCAACGTTTTGAACGATACTGTCTGTGTCTTCCGGGTTGGCTTTGTTAAGGTTCTTGCGCAGTTGTTTCAGTGCTTTGCTTTGGGATTTTGGAATTTGCAGCTTATCCAGCAATCGTTCCCAGGCGGCCATGGGATGGTTGCTGTGTTCGTCTTTTTGGGTGTCCAGGCGTTTCAGGGTTTTGGAGATAGACTCGACGATGTCCTCTAACCCGGAATAGTTTTTTCCGGAACGTATCGTTTTGCGTAAATGCTCCAGTTGTTTATCCAGAGCGCTGTCAACACCTTCCGCTGCCAGGGCGACGCGGTTGATACCCAGGCACAACAGGGTTTCGATGCTTTCCCAGTGTTTTTCCTTTTGTTCCAACTGGTCAAGGCTGTCCAGATACTTTTGTTTCCAGTCTGATTCCATGTAAACCGATCCCTGATTTTCTGCGCAGTTCGCACCCGTACTCGAGCACTAGCGGCCAATGGTTCAGCAGGATTAAGTGGTTAAATGAAACAGAAATGTAAAGCTGTGATGTTGGCCGCGTTTAGGCTGCCAACATCATGTCTGCCGGTAAGCTGAGCTCCATGGCAATGGGCAAATGGTCAGAAAGCACGTGATCCAATACATGTACATCGTGTATTTCCAGGGAAGGAGAGGCCAGGATATGGTCAAGCCGTCGCGAGGGTTTCCAGCTGGGGAAAGTTTTTAAGCCGTGTTCCGGATCTACCAGGTTGGTGGTTTCCAACAGGTAGTTCATTTCAGCGCTTCCCGGTTGGCAGTTCATGTCACCCATAACCACTACATGATCGTAGCAATTGACGATTTCACTGACAAACTCCAGCTGACGTTTTCGGGTGCGTTTGCCCAAGGCCAGATGTAGGGTGATCAGCACCAAGGGGTCATGGGGATTGCCATAACGGACCACCATGGCGCCGCGTCCGGGGATGCGACCAGGCAGTTTATAGTCATCCACCTCAAGGGGCTGGTATTTACTCAGCACACCGTTGCTGTGTTTGGTGAGGATGCCGATTTCCCGGTTGATTTGGTGGTACCAGTAGGGAAAGCCCCCTCTATTGGCTAAGAACTGGATCTGGTTAATAAAACTACTGCGTAAACTGCCGGCATCGACCTCTTGTAATGCCACAATATCAAAGTTGTTGATGGCATCTGCAATACGATGAAGGTTTTCATAGAGTTGTGCGTGTGGTAACAAGTGTTTCCAACACCCAGTGAGATAATGGGAAGGCGCTACGGATGCCATACCCACTTGTATATTGTAACTGAGCAGGCGAACCCGTTGTCTCAAATCAGTTACTTGCGTCATATATACCACCCCTTACTAAAAAGGAGAAATCATTTCCCCCAATTTCTCCGTAAGCCTCAGATTTTCACTGTAATCAACTGGGCAATCAATGATACTTACAGTGTTATCGGACAAGGCTTGCTTTAAAACAGGCATTAATTCGTCGGAATGTGTGATTCTGTACCCTTTTGCGCCAAAAGATTGGGCATAAGTGACAAAATCCGGATTGTTAAAGGAAACATAAGCCGGTCGCCCAAACTGGTTCATTTGTTTCCACTCTATCAATCCGTATCCGGAATCATTCCATATTAAAATAACTATAGCCACTTCTAAACGCAACGCGGTTTCAATTTCCTGTGAGTTCATCAGAAAACCTGCATCACCCGTAACCGCGACAACTGCTCTCTCCGGTTTGGCCAGTTTTGCAGAAATAGCGCCAGGTACGGCGATTCCCATGCTGGCAAATCCATTGGAAATTATACAGGTATTGGGGTGTTCACAACGGAACATCCGCGCCATCCACATTTTGTGAGCGCCAACATCGCAAATGACGATGTCATCCATGTCCATGGCGGTTCGTAAATCCCAAATGATTTTTTGAGGTTTCAGTGGAAAGCTCGAATCATTACGGTGGGATCGCATCTCGTCGATGAGAGCTTCTCGAAGCGGTCTTAAGGTATGACTTTGCTGGGGCTTGGTAAGTTCCGCAATCCGATTTAAAGAATGACGAATATCCCCAACCACGCCCACGGCAACCGGATAGCTGGCGTCCACTTCTGCAGAAACCGTATCAATATGAATGATTTGCCGATCCCGACTGGGGTGCCATAAATGAGGGTGATATTCGACCAGGTCGTAACCCACGCATACGATCACATCCGCTTTGGCAAAGCCGAAATTGATGTAATCCTGTGATTGCAAACCGGCACTGCCCAAAGCCATGGGGTGTTTAAAAGGAACCACACCCTTTGCCATAAAGGTATTGCACACAGGAATATTGAGCTTACCGGCAAAATCCGCTAACTGTTCCCAGGCACCGGTACGAATTACCCCATTGCCTGCCAATATAATGGGTTGCTTCGCTTCCGAGAGAATTTGAGCTGCCTTTTGCACGCGTTCCAACGGCGGCTCTGACAAACTGGGTTGCTTGATGGGCAGGGGTTCGCTGTCCAGTGTCATTTTGGCGATATTTTCAGGAAACTCGACAAAACAGGCTCCCATTTTCTCGGTTTGTGCCAGTTTAAAGGCTTTGCGAACCACCTCCGGAATAATTTCCGGAGCCAAAATACGCGACGAGTACTTGGTGATAGGTCGAAAAATCTCTTCCAAATCCAAAACTTGGTGGGATTCTTTGTGTAATCGGTGGGTGTCCGCCTGGCCGGCAATGGCGACCAAAGGGGCATGATCCATATTGGCGTCAGCCACGCCGGTGATCAGATTGGTGGCTCCGGGGCCCAATGTAGCCATACAGACGCCGGCTTTGCCGGTGATGCGGCCATAGACATCTGCCATAAAAGCAGCGCCCTGTTCGTGCCGGGTGGTGACAAATTGAATGGATGAATCCAACAATGAATCCATCACATCCAGGTTTTCCTCCCCCGGTATGCCGAATATGTACTTTGTGCCTTCCTGCTCAAGGCACTTGATAAACAGCTCGGAGGCCTTCATGGTGACTGCTCTATTTTGATTCTTTTTCAACCAAATGGTTAACGACTTTGAAAATATTTGCGTTACCGCCGGCCATTCGGGCACCGGTGCGGTATTTGCCGTTGACGATCAAAGCCGGAACTCCCTCGATACCGTAGCGTTGACTCAGATCTTTGGCGCGGCGAATTTTGGCTTCCACGGCAAAGGAACGGAATACACGCTTAAAATCACCTTGCTTAACACCTTGTTCGGCGAAGAATTCCATAATTTCCTCGTCGGTTCGCAGGCGGCGTTTTTGGCTATGTAAAGCTTCAAACA
The DNA here is from genome assembly GCA_029882975.1 of Gammaproteobacteria bacterium. Taxonomy (NCBI): domain Bacteria; kingdom Pseudomonadati; phylum Pseudomonadota; class Gammaproteobacteria; species Gammaproteobacteria bacterium. The sequence goes on along the minus strand of JAOUJW010000009.1, from coordinate 50,894 downwards.
TGGCAGAATGGGTTTTTTCCAACACACCCAGAATTTCTGCGGTGTAAAAAGCGCGAGCATGCAATTCCCATTCGGGCCGGAAAATGGCTGGGATACGTACAAATTCCGCGTTTTTCGGAATACGTTTCAACCAACGCTCCACATAGGGCTCCAGGCTGTTGCAATGGGGGCAGCCGTACCAGAACATTTCCACCACCTCGACTTTGTCCGCGGTTGTCGTGGGTTGGGGGGGTACGATGCGTTGATAATGAATGCTTTCTTTGTAATTGGCTGCCATTACAACACCTGGGATCAGCAGGCATAGCGACAATAGCATCAAAATAGATTTTGTAGTGCTGGTCATTTATTCAAACCTCTAGGTCTTTATCTTTGGATTCCTTAGAATGACTCCGTGGGGGTTTTTCCCAAGTGAGTTCCCGTATAACGTTCTGACGGCCCACATCCGGCGAAGTTTCGCATAAACCAACTCCAAAGCCTATCCAAATCGTCTTTTAAAGGCAAATATCTGAAATTATTTATCGTGCTCAGTAAAATTCGCTAGGTGTATTGCTGCTTTATGGTACGATCAGTTTTAGAAAAAACGAACAAATCAAGGAGTATTTTTGCATGGCTGAAGAGAGAGTTGAACTGACTCAGTTTTTGAATCAGCAGTATCTTTGCGAGTCACTCACTATCAATGAAGTGCAGACTTTGATCGACTATACGGAAACGGTGACGTTTAATAAAGGGGATGTGGTCGCGGAGATCGGAGAGGTGGGAGAAGCCTTGTTTTTTGTCATTAGCGGTGAGATCGGTTTGTATCGCGATGATGAAGGCAAGGAAAACGAAGTTGCCAGAGTCAAGGAAGGAGAGCTGTTGGGGGAAATGTCCTTTTTTGATCGACGCCCACGTACGGTGCGTCTAAGGGCGGCAAAAAATGACACGCGCATGTTGCGGTTATCCCGCGCCATGTATAAGCGCTTGCGGGTCGAGCATCCTTATATTGCTGTTAATCTGGCAGAGCATGCTATTGTCAGCCTGGATCACCTGTTTCGTCGGGTGAGCAAGGATATCACAACATTCGCCAACTATTTTTACTCACCCGGACGGAAGTAATCCGCTGGGTGCCGGTATGCGCCTCCAGGGTGGGGGTGCTGCTGGGGGCTTATGTCAAAAAACCGTTAACTTGTCTGGTACAGTCCACAATTTTCTGTCTTTGCTATCAACATTGCGCCGCATCTGCCGAACTATAAACAGGACCTGCTTTTAACAAAAAGGCGGGTGTTTCTTGAGCGGAACAGGTTTTTTTATAGTGATTTGGCGCAAAACCGGCGAGTTCATTCCAAACAAGCTTAGAACACGGGTGGTACTGGGCCTTTTCGGTTTGCACCTGGTTTTGGGGTTATTTCTGTATTCCGTATTGTTGGGTATGGTTAAACAGGCCCAAGACTACCAATTTTCGCAACACGCTCAGACTCGCGCCGGTACGATCGGCCTGCTGGTTGAGAACATCCCATCCGATCGTCCGCAACAACTTCAGTCTTTAATGAGAAGAGTTTTGTTGCAAGATGATGTGGTTTCCGTGCGTTTAGTGGAAGCTGGGGAAGATAGTTTTCATTTTCTTAAACCTGGAGTGAATACTACCAATACCTTTGAAGTCAATGTGCTTATACAAAACCGGGATCGCTCCGTGTTGCACATAACCTTTGACCGCCGTGTATTGTTAGAGGACATCCGTGGGATTACCCGGTTGGCCAATATATTACTGCTGGTATACATTAGCGTTATTGCTGTGTTTTTGTTTGCTTTATCCTTCCTTTGGGAGCGTGGGGAGCAAAAACATTTGGATTTAACGGCTAATGAAAGCGATAAAGCCGACAATACACTGGTGTTTGACGAGGTGGGTGAAATACGTAACGCCGGGAGATCCGTGCACACACTGCTACGGTATCCGTCCGGTACTTTGATCGGGTTGAATATATTTGACGTGTTGGCTGAGCCCGTCGGTATGGCGCCGGAATCCACGGTCTTAAAGTTGTTCGGTGAGCAGGGTGCCACTTACGATTTGTCCGTTTGCACCCGTAGTGGGGATACCTTAACCGTGGCCGCAACAGTAAGCAGCGCTACGTCCAAAGGGGAAACCCTGTGGTCCCTGTTTTTGGGCGCGCGACTGTACCAAAATGTCGAACCTTTACAATACGATCCCCTGACAGGGTTGCTCACCCGTTCGATTTTCCTGGATCGACTAGCGCATTCTATGCAGCGGGCGGAACGCAATGACTGTACGGCGGTGTTGATTTTTATAGACATAGATGGTTTTCGGCGGGTTAATGAGGGCCTGGGTCGACGGGTGGGAGATAAACTGTTGATGTTGGCTGCGGAGCGTATTAAACAGTGTGTGCGTCAGAGCGATTCGGTAGCGCGTTTGGGAGACGACGAATTCGCTGTTATTCTGGACGATATCAGTGACGGGTGTGCAGCAGAGCTACCCGCAAAGAAAATACTGTACGCGCTACAGCAAACTTACCAAATTTACAGTCGCGATGTGCACATCGGTTGTAGCATCGGGATCAGCTATTACCCCGGTAGAGTGCAAACCAGCGAGGAATTTATGCTGGAAGCGGACTTGGCCATGTATAAAGCTAAACACGGCGGTGGTAACCGTTACGAAATTTTTAGTGACGAAATGCAGCGTGATATGCAGGAACTGGATCAACGCATTCGGTGTATGAAGCAATAGATTCATCGCTTCCTGGAAACGCTCAAGCCATTCAGCGGTGTTTCATGCGCCGATCCTGCTTGATGACAACAATACGCACCTGATCTCCCGGGTAGATTAAATGGGGGTTCTTGATCCGGCTGAGTTTTGCCAGCTCCGGATATAACCAAGGATTACGCACATACCGGCGGGCAATATCCCAAAGGGTATCGCCTTTTACCACGATATGAATAAATTCCCGCCGGTTGGTCCCCATACGGATTTTTGTTTTTTGTGATGAGACCTTGGGTTCAGTCGAAACGGCCAATGGGTGGGTAACTTCTATTTCCAATGTACTAAAAGTGCGATTTTTCTGCATCAGTGGATATTGGTGTGGTGGATGTTTATTGTTTGCCAGGTCCGCTGTCGTGTGGGTGCCGTTGGTTTCGGTTGCTGTTGAGCCCTTAGAGTCGGCAAGCAGCTCCGGTGCCGCGGTTAATGTCTTTGTCGGGGGGCTAAATTGCTCCAAAGATTCATGAGTGTGGATGGTGATGGTATAACCTTTTTCATCCTTGCTCACTTCACCGTGTTCCTTTTCATTTTCCGGAATCTGAACGGGCAGGACCCGCGCGGATAGGGTTCTAACCGAGGCCTCTGTCGTCGGTTTTTCGCGGGACTTAAACCAGATAACGGCGAAGATAGCGCTGAAACACAATACACTTCCCAGCAACAGCAGGGGAAACCAAAACGACGGGGTTGATGCCGCATTGCTGTTGCTGTTGCTGGAGCGGGCGCAGGCGTTGCTTTGGATTGGATTCAAGCCGGTGGGCATTTCGCGGTTGTGCCATATTGTGCTCAGTACTTCCGTGCGTCTGTGTCGCGCGGTACCGTCAGCGCCATCCACGGGACTGGATTGCCCCGGACCGCTCCAATCCGGTAATACCGATTTATTGGTTTTGGAAGGAATGCTCAGGTTTCCGGGTATCCAAGCATTTTGTCTCGTTGCGGCCGGTTTTCTATATTGCGTACGGCAACGACTCGGCTGCGGTAAAGGCGAGGGTGAGGTGGGCGCGGTGGTTTTTTTTGGCATTGAGTCCGATGCTATGGCCTGGGTTTTATCCGTCACGGTGGAACTCATAGATGTGTTGGTGGCCGTTGTGCCAGTACCAGTGCTAGTGATTGTGGCCGTGCTTGTTGCTGTGGTTTGCGGCAGAGCGGGTTGTGGGTCTGGGCGAGCTATATTGCTAATGGAAGGCAACCGTTTTAGATTTGCGGTGTTGCCGGGTGCCTGGCTCAGTAACTTAATAATAGGGGTCGCTAAGCGGATTCCGGTACTCAAAGTCTCCAGGTCCACATCCAGATAGATTAGGTTATGCAGCATTAGAGAGCGACGAAACGGCGTGTTATTGAAATGAGAAGACAAATTTTCCCAGCCTTTGGCAGGTATTTGTACCACTTCCAGTATTTGATCAACCCAAAATCCAAAATAGCCGTTTTTCAAGGCTGTGACGATAATGGGTTCCATTTGCCCCGTGGTTTTTGCCGGAAACCCAAAGCAATGATTTAGATCGATGATTTTAGTGAACTTGTTGTTAATGCGGACAGTTTTGGCATGGACGCTGTGGCTGTTTTGCACTAAATAAGACACGCTGCCGGTACCCACGCAGCAATACACGGAGGCTACCCGAAATAAAAGCAGGGCATTTTGTTGATCCAAAGCCGGCATTTGCAATTTCGTCCATGAACTGAATTAGGCACCTCATCCAGGGCCTCTGATGCCTGCAGCATCTCTGCCCATTCAGGAATCAATCAGAGGCTCGGTGAAATAATTCGAGGCTCCATAAATTAGCGGCAAATACCGGGGAAAATTCAGGGAGTTATTTTTCAGGCCGTCCCTGGGTAGCCGATTGGGCAGTGGATTACTCGCCACTACCCAAGGTGGATACATAAGTTGCGACAGCCTCTATTTCCTTTGCTGTGAGTTTAGCCGCTATGTCTTGCATCATATTATTGGGGTCGTTGGTTCGGTTGCCGGACTGGAAATCCTTAAGTGCTTTTATGAGATAGCTTTTTTGCTGGCCGGCAATTCGTGGGAAGTTAGCCGGACTATTGCCGACCCCATTGGGACCGTGACAGCCGGCGCAAGCGGGAACTTGGTTGTAGGTATTGCCGCCTTTGTAGATTTTTCTGCCGGTGGATAATGCGCTTGCGTCCGCATTGCTATTGGCACTGGGATTGAGTTTTTGGCTGGAAAAATACGCGGCAATATCGGCAATATCTTCGTCAGACAAGTCCAGGACCATGTTGCTCATGGTGGGGTCGACCCGTTTACCTTGTTTGAAGTCTTTAATCTGTTTTTCCAGATAGCTGCTATGTTGGGCTGCCAAATTGGGCCAATCGGGCCCCAGGCTGTTGCCGTCCGGGCCATGGCAACCCTGGCATAGGCCGGATTTTTGTTGTCCCATGGCGGGGTTACCGGCAAAAGTTGTGTTTATTAGGGTATAAGTAATTACTAATATAGAGAAGTGAAGTAATGGGTATTTGGATCGTTTCACCATGGTTTCTCCAGACGATAGAACAAGAAGGAGGATATTTTAACTGTTGCTTTCAAAAAACGCAGCTACATCTTCCATGTCTTGCTCGTTTAATGTTGACGCCATACCGTTCATAATCGGATCTTTGCGGATTCCGGCTTTGAACGCTTTCAATTGTTTTACGATATATTTTGCGTGTTGCCCGGCGAGCCTGGGATAAGTGGGGTTGTTACTTTTCCCACCTTTTCCATGACATACTTGGCAAGCGCGTGCTTTGCTCCTGCCGGCTTCAGAATCGCCCTGCGCCAAACTGGTGAGCGGCATAAGCGAAATAACCAGGATGCCCAGAAATATAGTATTCTTTATTGTTATGTGCATCGGGTTTCCCCATTTTGGCACTGATAATTGCAATTATGAGTCGGTAATGGAGGGCCGTTGATATCCCTTAGTAAGCTATTAGGTTATTTCACTCGGCACAAAATTGCTATTATTATCTTGGCGAATTATAAAAAAAGATACAAAAATGAAACTTTATAGCCCTACATATATATTAATACATGAATAGTTTATATCAAAATGCTGGTTTTTTAACCAGTGCCGCGAAAATATCCCAAGTTCCCGAAGATAGCGGTTTTGAAGTGGCCTTTGCAGGCCGGTCCAACGCAGGGAAATCCAGTGCAATCAACGTATTGACGCGTCAAAAAGCCCTAGCGAGAACCAGTAAGACGCCAGGGCGGACTCAGATGATTAATTTTTTTCAATTGGATGCTGAGCGCCGCTTGGTGGATCTACCGGGCTATGGCTATGCCAAAGTGGCGGAATCAACCAAAAATCAGTGGCAGCGTACTATGCAGGAATATTTGTCCACCCGGCAATGTTTACGCGGTGTGGTCATATTGATGGACATTCGCCACCCTCTAAAAGATGTAGACCAGATGTTGTTGCAATGGTGTATCGACAATACCATGCCGGTTCACGTGTTGTTGACCAAGGTGGATAAACTCAAAAACAATGCTGCCAGTAAGCAATTGAGTCTGGTGCAAGGTCACCTTAAAGAGCATCGGGATCGCTGTAGCGTTCAGGTTTTTTCTTCCTTAAAACGCAGTGGTCTGGAGCAGTTGGAAGCTGTTTTAAATGGCTGGTTGCAATTGGCTTAGTGGTTCCATTTCCAACAAAATGGGTTAAAATAGCATGGCTACGTAACGAGATTAGAATAAGCAAAAGAAAGCCCCGGCGGCAAATAGGGGTAAGCGAGAGCGCCGGGGCGTAGCAGTCTCAGTCTGGGGAGACTGAGTTTAGGTTTACCCGCTATAGGGAGGAGAAGCGGGTGAGCTGTTTTCTCAAACGGCTCGATAATTAAGATGCAGGGATTGAAAAAAAGTTTCACCCTAAATTAAAAAATCTTTATATTCTTAATTTTTGGTGCTCGACTGACCAATTTGTATATTATTTAGCCGCTTCATTTTAGCCTAGTGCGCTTCATCCCAATTATTTCCAATACCCACGTCGACCTGTAGCGGAATGCGCAATTGGGTTACCGAAGACATGGTGTGGTTGATTTTCTCCACGGCTGTACTCACCTCGGTTTCCGGGATTTCAAACACCAGCTCGTCATGCACTTGCATAATCATTTTGATGTTGGAATCACTGCTGCGGAGCCAATCGTGAGTTTTTATCATGGCCATTTTGATGATGTCCGCAGCGGTTCCTTGCATAGGTGCGTTGATGGCGGTTCGTTCAGCGGCTTGGCGGCGCATGCCGTTACTGGATTTGATGTCGGGTAAATACAGGCGCCTACCAAACAGGGTCTCCACGTAGGCTTTATCGTGAGCTTCCATTCGGGTGGTGTCCATGAAGCTTTTCACGCCGGGGTATCGAGCAAAATAGGTATTAATGTAGTGCTGGGCTTCGCTGCGGCTTATCCCCAGTTGTTTGCGTAAACCTTCGGCGGACATGCCGTAAATCAGCCCAAAGTTAATGGCTTTGGCTCGGCGGCGTTCTTCCTGGCTTACGGCCGCAATGGATACGCCAAAGACTTCGGCGGCTGTGGCTGTGTGCACATCCTGGTTGTCGGCAAAGGCTTGTAACAGGGTTTCGTCACCGGATAAGTGCGCCATAATGCGTAGCTCGATTTGAGAATAATCTGCCGCCACAATTTTGTTGCCTTTGGCTGCTACGAAAGCCTGGCGTATGCGGCGCCCTTCCTGGGTGCGTATGGGTATGTTTTGTAAATTGGGATCGGCGGAAGAGAGGCGGCCGGTGCTGGCCACTGCCTGGTGATAAGAAGTGTGCACCCGTCCGGTGTTCGGGTTGATTTGTAAGGGCAATTTGTCCGTATATGTGGATTTGAGTTTGCTGACACTGCGGTAGTCCAAAATCAATTTGGGCAAGGGGAAGTCCAGTGCCAACTCCTGTAATACCGGTTCGGCGGTGGAGGGTTGTTTCTTTGGCGTCTTTTTTAAGACCGGTAGTTTCATTTTGTCATACAAAATGGTTTGAATTTGTTTAGTTGACCCCAGGTTAAACTCTTCGCCGGCAATTTCGAAAGCTTCCTGCTCCAGTTCGGCCATGCGATTTTCCAATTCGGCACTTTGTTTGGCCAGCATTTCAGAATTTATGAGCACGCCGTTGCGTTCCACTTGGGATAAGACTTCAATCAAAGGAATTTCCACGTCCCGGTACAGGTTCGCCATGGCTTTTTGTTGTTGCAGACGTGGCCACAGGGTTTGGTGCAGTCGTAAGGTAATATCGGCGTCCTCAGCCGCATAGGGAGCCGCTTTGTCTACAGGGATCTGGTCAAATGTCAGCTGGTTTTTGCCTTTACCGGCAATATCCTCAAAATGAATGGTTTTGTGGCCGAGGAATTTCAGTGCCAACGAGTCCATGTCGTGGCGAGTGGCGGTGCTGTCCAATACGTAGGATTGCAGCATGGTGTCGTGTGCAATCCCTTTAAGTTGAATGCCATAGTTGGCCAGCACGCTTAAATCGTATTTGAGGTTTTGTCCCACTTTGGCCTGCCGGGCATCTTCCAGCAGCGGTTTGAGTTGCGCTAACACACTTTCCCGGCTCAATTGTGCCGGTGCATCGGGGTAGTCGTGGCCCATAGGGATATAGGCGGCTTCTCCCGGTGTGATGCTAAAGGAGATGCCTACAATTTGCGCCAGCATATAATCCAAGTCTGTGGTTTCAGTGTCCACAGCAAAAAGTTTTGCCTGTTGTAGTTTTTCGATCCAGGTATCCAGTTGTTGTTGCGTAAACAGAGTTTGGTAATCAATTTTACTGACTTTAGGGGCGTCTGATTGCTTGGGAGTGTTGCTGGTTCTGGTGGGGCTGTTGCGGTCACCGGGATGTAACAGGCCCGAGAGCCAGGTCTTAAATTCCAGCTCGGCAAACATGGATTTGAGTGTTTCCGTATCGGGTTTTTGAATGGCAAGATCATCCAGATTGAGATCCAGCTCCAAATCACATTTGATAGTCGCCAGCTCTTTGGACATGGGCAGTTGCTCCAAACTGGCGCGCAAATTTTCACCCACTTTGCCTTTCACTTGGTCCGCATGGGTCATAATGTTAACGAGAGAACCATACTCCAATAACCATTTTACCGCCGTTTTTGGACCAACCTTAGGTACACCGGGAATATTGTCCGATGTGTCGCCCATGAGAGCCAGATAATCCACAATTAAATCGGGGCCAATACCGAATTTTTCTTTCACGCCTTTACGGTCCATCAGAGTGTTGCTCATGGTGTTGATGAGCATGACATGGGGGTTTACCAGCTGCGCCATGTCTTTGTCGCCGGTAGAAATCAGGGTGTTTTTCTTCCACTTTTCAGCCTCAGTGGCCAGGGTGCCGATGACATCATCGGCCTCGACACCTGAGATGGAGATCAACGGTAAGCCCATGGCTTGTATGACCCGGTTTAAGGGTTCGATTTGTGCCCGCAATTCGTCCGGCATGGGTGGGCGGTTGGCTTTATATTCAGGGTAAATATCATTCCGAAAGGTTTTGCCTTTGGCGTCGAATACCACCGCCATATATTGGGGTTGGTAGTCCTGGAGCAGACGCCGCAACATGTTGATAACACCATACACAGCGCCGGTGTGTTGTCCTTTGGAGTTGTTCAGTGATGGCATGGCGTGAAAGGCGCGATACAGGTAAGAGGAACCGTCAACTAAAATTATTGGGCTGGATTTTTGCATTGCTTTACTTCTGTTCAGTTTTTAAAAAAGTTGATTTAGGAATAACATTTAGGAGTCTATGCTGTCCAATAAGGTCTTAACATTTGTTGTTCATGTTTAACTGTTAACCGCTTAAGCACACAAACGCTAATGTCGTAGTCAATGTTTGTTTATGATTGTAACTACTAATACAAAGGAACCAGAGGTCACCTATGTCGCACAATAACAAATCCGCGCACCCCGGCATGACGCCTGTTAACGATACCATGTTAACGCGGGAATCGTGGAAAATTTTTCAGATAATGGCGGAGTTTGTGGAAGGTTTTGAGCGTATGGCACGCGTGCGGCCATCGGTTAGTATTTTCGGGTCTGCTCGCACCGACAGGGATCATGAATATTACGCTTTAGCCGAAACCATCGCCAGGCGATTGTCCGACGCAGGATTCAGTGTGGTAAGTGGCGGTGGTCCGGGCATTATGGAGGCGGCAAATAAAGGCGCTTTTGCCGGTAAATCGCCCAGCATTGGGGTGAACATACAGCTGCCTAATGAACAGTCCGGTAACGGGTATCAGGATATTTCCATCAGTTTTCGTCACTTCTTTTCGCGAAAAGTGATGTTCGTAAAGTATGCTGCGGCCTACGTGGTGATGCCCGGTGGATTTGGCACCTTGGACGAGTTGGCGGAAATTTTAACTCTGGTGCAAACGGGCAAGACTCGGCGTATTCCAATTATTCTGGTGGGTAGCGGCTATTGGCAGGGATTGATTGAGTGGTTTAAGAGCAGCCTTCTTGCTGAAGGGATGATCGATGCCGAAGATCTGGACTTGTTCAAATTGTTGGATGAGCCGGATCAGGTAGTGCAGGCTATATTCAGTCATTATGAACACTGCGGTTTCGAGCCATCGGCCGAAGAGCAACAAATTATGTTGGATCTGTAAACAGACCATAAAGAACATTATTATATAGTCAATTAATGATTCAATTGGTTGCTGCTCGTACAAAATGTTAACAAAGTAAACATATGAATTTGAATTATCGATTTTTTTAGTGACGGATCTTGGCCTTGGGCCACGTTATAGTGATGAATGTACGGGATGTGTGCATCAACCCTGATGATATTGTGCTTGACACACACTGGAGGGAATGGCATAAAAACCCCCCAGATCTGTCGAGGATCAGGAGCCTGTATTTGGCTCCGACAGGGTATTCTCCATTTTATGTAGTTAGAATCAGAAATGGCTCTGGTACAAAGCAATATCTGTGGGGAGGATGCGACACGTCGCATGGAAAATTTATCACTATACGAGGGGATATAAATGAAAGCAAAATGGTTAGCAATTCCCGCTGCAATGGCGGCTATTATGATTTCTGGACAAGCAAGTGCAGACCTGGATCTGGCTAAGAAAAGCGGTTGCCTGGCTTGTCACAGCGTTGAAAAGAAAGTAGTGGGTCCTGCATGGAAAGACGTTTCTGCCAAATACAAAGGCAACGCTGACGCTAAAGCTACGCTGGTCGATAAAGTGAAAAAAGGTGGTAAAGGTAACTGGACTGAAATTACCAAGGGCGCACCAATGCCTCCTTACTCTCCACGAGTTTCTGATGCCAACATTGAAAAACTGGTTGATTTCGTACTTGCTTTGTAGTCGATCCGTCTGATCAAAAAAGCCAGCTTAATGCTGGCTTTTTTTATGCCCTGTTATTTATTTATGCACATGATGTGATATCAGGGGATAAGCCGCCAAGGTTTACTGTTGGCGCAAAGGAAAGTCTGTATCTCACTGTTTTTTATAAATAAATGTTTGTTTGCAGCATTATGTTCCAAGTTGCTAAGGATAACAGTACAACTAAATCACTACGTACATTGACTTTATTAACAGACTTATCCACAGATTCATGTGGATAAGCTGGGATTGAATATGGATCTTTTACTAAAACACATCAGTGAAGTATTAGGGCGGGAGTTCACCCCGTCGCGACAGCAGGGAGTCAGTGGCGGATGTATCAATAATGCATTGATGTTGGCTGATGCTGAGACTCAGTTGTTTGTGAAAACCAATGGGCCGGGTACCCTGTCCATGTTTGAAGCAGAGATGGATGGGCTGAACGAAATCGCTCAAAGTGGCACCATTCGCGTTCCTGAGCCTCTGTGTTGCGGTGTGGGTGATGGGCAGGCTTATTTAGTGATGGAATATGTGCCTCTGACCAAGGGTTCCACTAATAGTGAACAGTTGGCAACCGATCTGGCGGCAATGCACCAGATTCATCAGTCCCAATTTGGGTGGTTTCGAGACAATACTATTGGTGCCACACCCCAAATTAACGCATACGAAAATCGCTGGGTGGATTTTTGGCGGGACAAGCGTTTGGCGTTTCAATTGCAGCTGGCGGCTAAAAAGGGTTACAGCGGCGCTTTGCAGTCCAAGGGCGAGCGGCTGCTGGATCAGTTGGCGGGGTTTTTCAGTACTTATACACCTCAGGCTTCTTTGTTGCACGGCGATTTGTGGTCAGGTAATTATGCATACGATTCCCAAGGTAATGCCCTGATTTTTGACCCCGCCGTCTATTATGGTGACCGGGAAACCGATTTGGCCATGACCGAGTTGTTTGGCGGATTTTCAGCAGATTTCTACCGCGTTTACAACGAAATTCTGCCTTTGGATAGTGGTTATAAAACTCGGAAAACATTGTACAATCTGTATCACATACTGAATCATTTAAATCTATTTGGCGGTGCCTATTTAGGGCAGGCGCAAAGAATGATTGAGCAATTGTTGAGCGAGTTAGCTTAACCGCACAGTAACAATAAAACCAACCGTCAGAGTTATTTATGTCCATAGTTGTTGTACATAACCAAGCGCTGGATCCGGCGCATAGTCCCAACCCTTCGGCTTTGCAATCTATTGAATCCGTTCTGGGTGTCGCCCTGGAAGATCGCGGTCTGTATTACCGGGCTCAGATTCCACAATCCCTGGACCAAACTGTATTGCAGAAATTCCGCTCCGAGCTCGGGGTGGATATCAACGATATCCCTGAAACACTGGATATACGTTTGCTCATCAGCGATATGGATTCCACCCTGATCAGCATAGAATGTGTTGATGAGATTGCCGATTTTGCCGGGAAAAAAGCCCAAGTGGCGGCCGTGACCGAGGCCGCCATGCGGGGAGAGCTGGACTTTAATGCTTCCTTACAACAGCGGGTGGCTGCCTTAAAAGACTTATCGGTGGACGTGCTGCAGCAAGTGTATGAGCGGCGGTTGCGCTTGAATCCCGGGGCGCGAGAGTTGGTGGCGGGAATGAAAGCCAACCGGGCGAAAGTGGCGCTGGTTTCCGGAGGATTTACGTTTTTTACTGCTCGCATTCGCGAAGAATTGGATCTGGATTATGTTTTGGCCAATGAATTGGATATTTCCGACGGTAAGCTCAGCGGTCAGGTCAGCGGGGAAATTGTCAACGCCGAGGTAAAAGCGCGGTTCTTAAAGCAAATTTGCATTGAGGAGCGGATATCCACCCAACAAGCCATTGCCGTGGGAGACGGTGCCAATGATTTGAAAATGATGCAGGAAGCCGCATTGGGCGTTGCTTATCATGCCAAGCCAACAGTGCAGCAACAGGCGAATGTTGTGTTAAATTATCACGGCTTAGACGCCATTCTGCATTTGATTCAGGCCTCGAAGTCATAGGGGCTCAAACGAGAACGACATGAGAGTTGTTATGCAAACAAAAAAAATGACAGTGGTGGGGGCGGTGTTAATGGGCTGGCTGGTTTTTGCAGGCAATACCCAGGCATTTTCCTTTTTGACCTTCGAAGCTCGGTCGGCGGCAATGGGAGGGGTGGGGGTTGCGACTGAAACCCGCAATGCTTCCTTTTACAATCCGGCTTTATTGGCCACCAATGATGAATCCTACGATTGGTACGCCATTGCGCCCGCTTACAGTGAATCTTATGCTGCGCCGGGGGGGCTGGATTCGAAAATTAAGGCCTATACAGCCAACACCACTCCCGCAAATCTACAGGCCATGTCCGGTTTAACCTTGCGAGAACGTGATAATACGGCCTTTGCTTTCGGTGTACCCAGCGTCATTGTGTCCGGTTCCGTCTTTTACAATTCTCTAAGCTATCACACCATTTCCACTGATGTGAGCGTGCCTGTTGTAAAACACCGCTCAGCAGACATGCGCGAGTTGGGGTTTAACTTGGGTGTTCCCCTGGACATTGAGTTTAGGGGGATCGGTAAGATCAAAGTGGGTGCCGGTCTGAAATTGTTACTGGTGGAGGGCTACGCCGATGATCAAGCGGCCTCTACCGCTACCGTTGACCATGTTCGCAGCAACGAATCGGTGCAGAGCTCCGGTTTGAACCTGGATTTTGGCATTGCCCGCGAGGTGGGGGTGTGGAAAACCGCTTTGGTGATTAAAAACCTGTTTTCTCGCGCGCACGATTTGGGGCTGGGGGATAGTATCAAGGTTGAGCCGCAGATTCGGGCCGGCTTCGCTTATCGCAGTCGACGTACTATTTACGAAGTGGATTTGGATTTAAGGCGCTCAGCGCATGTGGGTCACGATGGGGAGACACAGTATCTTTCCGCGGGTTTGGAGCATAAGCTGGTTAAAGGCCTGTCTGTACGTGCCGGATATCGGCAAAGTTTGGTCGGAGAAGTTTTACCCACCATTTCTTATGGTATTGGCATGGAAGTTTTTGGTTATATTGTCGATGTGGCCGGTATGGTGAACGAGGACGAGGAAAGCTTGTTTGCCCAGTTCAGTCTGCAGCTATGATGATCGGTATTTGTAGGTATTCAAAGCCTCTAGTGATGTGATGGAGCCGATACGGGTGGTCATCCACCCGTATCGGCGGACCAAATATTATTAGAATGTAAATTGCACCCCAAGATTAACCATCGCCGCACGGCTGGTTTCTTGATCATCAATGACAATTTTGTCCATGGCCATGCCTGCGTCCAAATTGATAAATAGCCAGGTCATACCCACATTGGCGTAGGTCAATTCGCTGCCGGCCAAGTTTTTACGTACTCCGGCGCGTAGTCCGGGAATGATAAAAGTATCACTGGCATAGGCGACACTGGCGGTGGCCCACTGATATTCCGCGCCAAAAGCATCCTCTATCGGGTTGGCATCAAAAGTGGCGCCCAACACCCAATTGCGGCTGTCACTGTAAATGGCCGCCTCAAATTTTAATTGGGATTCCATGGTATAGGTGGCACCTTTGGCTATCTCGGCGCTGATGCGGGGGTCGGTATAGGTGTATCCGCCCGTGTCAGTTGTGTTGTAGTCAAAGCTGGGTTCGTTAATATTGGTTAGAGTGGCGCCCAGACGCATATTACGCATGGCCCACAACAAGCCCACATCCACGCCAAACCCGGTGGTGCTGGTTGCATTGGTGGTGTCGGCGTTGTCAAAAGTGGTTTGGGAGCCGGCGGTATTCAGATCAAAAGCCTGCACATAGCGGTACAGCTCCGTTTGGTAGTACTTGCCGCGCAGCCCAAAAAACAGGCTGTTGTCGCCGCCACCCATCATAAGTGTGCTGTATCCCAGAGCGACTTCAGCGATGCCACCGGCTTTGATCACAATGCTGCTGTCATTGGCTGCCATGGCATAGCTATACTGACCAGTTGCGCCGGTATAATTTACCAAAAAGTCGCCGTTGATGTACTGATTGTCGGTAGTCGGCGAACCGCTGATAGCAGCAATGAAGTCCGCGAAAAGCTGGTTAGCCGTTGCCTCAGTAGGGTCGAAAGCAATGTCCTGCCCCAAAAAGTTCATTTGCGCCCCTGCGGTAAAATTGGCATCCAAAACCAAGCTGCCGCCCAGGCCTTTGGAGGTGATCACTAATGGCATTAGAGGTACGTGTCCGGATACAAAGGCTTTGGCATAACCTTGTTCTTCTACCAGACCCAGAAAATTATTCACGCGGTTGAATTCGGTGCTCATGGTACTTAATGCAGTGCCCACATCCGGTACCGGGCCCAGCAAATTGGCAAAATCTCCCTGAAACGACTGAGAAACAGCGTCAACTTCATTGTAGAGTTCGGCTACGTCACCAATTTCTGCACCAAAACCAATAGAGCTGATGAGCCCAAATCGAAACTGACCTTCACCGTCCTTTTCCAGAATGGCGGCACCGGCAGCAGGGTTGTTAATATCCGACATAATAGACTGGCCATTGCTACTATAACCGTATGTCAAATTGGAGCCACTGGGGTGATTAATAGGCCCCGCCCAGCCGGATCCGCTACCCAGTGCCAGAATTGCTGTCGTGATCAGTGTTTTTTTAAAAACTTTCATATTGGTCTCCGTGGTTTAGGCCAGAGCCTTAATAAAATCCTGTCGTTAACCCTCAATTGTGGGGTAAATCGGCGAAACGTTTGTAAAACTATTGTTAAATGCACAAAATTCACCTAGCGTATCTTATCAATCATCGGCGTGCTGCCGGGTCTTCTTTAGCAATTCTGTCTCATTATAGACGCTCAAGGTTTCTCCCTCTAATCCGCTAGTGTTTTTATTCCACGGAATTCCGACAGGGAGAGGACACGTCGCTATGGAGCAGCAAAGCTTAATAGACACCATCTTACGCCGCATGGATCAGCGGGGCGATTTACCCATTTTTAGTGCCAGTGTCAATAAGGTCCAGATGATCAGTTCCGACCCCGATTCGGATGCGGTGGCCTTGGCGATGGAAATGCTCAAGGATGTGGATTTGTCAGCAAAAGTGCTCAAGCTGGCTAACTCTCCTTTCTATAATCGCGGCGGCAACCGATTCTCCACTTTATCCCGAGCCATAGTGTTGTTGGGTTTTGATGCAATTAAAAGTTGTGTGCTAACGCTCAAAATCATTGACAGTTTTCAGGAACAAAACCCGGAGGTTGATTTAAGCGCGATGTTAGTGAGTTCATACATGGCTGCAGGTTTCGTTCGGGATCTGGCGACAGAGTGCGGCCAAAAGCAGGTGGAGCGCAGCTATATCTGTGGTTTGCTTTACAACCTTGGCGAAATCATCGTTGCATATTGTTTGCCGGAAGCTTATTTGGAAATGCAGGAACACAGTGAGCAGCTGTCGGCGTTACAATCGCAAAAAAAGGTTCTTGGTATGTCTTTGCTGGATGTGGGGCGCGCCGTGGTGGAGCGTTGGGAATTTCCGGAGAATGTGGTGAAAACCTTAGCACCGGTCAGCACCAGCGGTTGTGTGAAAAAAGACGAAGTGTTGTTTAACCGTACCATTGCGGGGTTGACCCACGAGTTGATGGCGATGATGTATTCGAAAACATCTGTTCCGAAGCGCGATTTTAGTAAAGTACTCAAATCCATTGCTAAAGCAGCCGGTATAAAGGAGGACGCTGCGCTGAGCAGTTTAAAGAGTTCCTTCAAAAACTCCTGTGATATGGCGGTGGAGTTTGGGTTGAGCAAATCATTGCTCATGCCCGGAACGCAGCCGGGGCAGGATGAAAGTTTTCAGGAAATATATCAGCAACTGAGTGATTTTACAGGCTCTAAGGCGATGCAAGTGACGCAGGATGACACTGAAGATGATGGCTACAACGCGGCACCCCGCGAGGTTTCTGTATCCGGTGCCGCTGCCTCACAAGTCAATCCGTCGTTGCTATTGGATGCTATTCAAAAGCTAACGACACTGATCGCGGCCAAAACACCCGTAAATACTGTATTTAAGGCGGTTCTGGATGCAGTACACACAGCGTTGGGCTACGACCGCGTAATGTTATGCTTGTTGAGCACCGATCACCGTTCATACACGGGACGTATGGTAGAGGGCAAGGGTGTGGATAAGCTCAAGAATGCGTTTAACCGTGTGAGTGTGGGGGATGATTTGTTTTCTCAGCGAATTCATGATGGTAGGGATGTATTGGTGATTGATGCGGAGGCACAGGCAGGCCGGTTGCCTAAGTTTCTGTTGGATTCCGGTGTGACGGGTTTCAGCTTGGCCGGTTTGGTGGTTAACGGCAAGCCCATTGGTGTTTTCTATGCCGATAAGGCTAAAAGCAGCAAACCGATTTCGCTGGAGGAACATCAAAGTTTTGTGCAGTTGGTAGCGCAAGCACACTTAGCTTTACAGCTGGCGCAGCGAGCGGCTTAAAACCCGACGATCTGCCGGCTTTTAAGCGCTCAGGCTCTACCGGGTGGCGTATTTTTGGCAGCGCAAATAGGGTAGAATAGCGCCGGTCGGGTAAGTAAACCAGCGGGGTTTGCAGCCTCCAAAAAATCATAATAACTGCATGAAAGCGCGCATTTCAAAATTCATAGAAGCCATCGAGAACATCAGCGAAATCAGCGGCCGTCTCATGTCCTGGACAGTGTTGTTGTTGGTGCTCATCGTCGTATATGACGTTTTTATGAGATTTTTCTTTAAAATAGGCTCTGTGACCTTGCAGGAGCTGGAGTGGCACTTATTTGCTTTGCTTTTCTTGATTGGTGCTGCCTATACCTTTAAGCACGAAGGGCATGTACGGGTGGATATATTCTACCGTGGCCGATTTTCGCCGCGTCATCAGGCCTGGGTGGACTTATTGGGGTTTCTATTCTTCCTGCTACCCTTCTGTGTCGTGGTCATCATTAGTTCCATGCCGTTTGTCAGTGCGGCATTCTATATCATGGAGGGCTCACCGGACCCGGGTGGCCTGCCCATGCGGTTCATACTCAAATCGGCCATTCCCTTGGGGTTCAGCTTGCTACTCTTGCAAGGATTTGCGCATTTTTTACGCCGTGTGTTGCAGCTGTTTTTTCCGGAAACCAACGTTGAATCCGACGGTTCCGGTGAGGTGAAATAGTGGAAGTATGGGCCTTGATCATGTTGTTGGTGGCGGTGGCCTTGCTCATGCTGGGCTATCCGGTAGCCTTTACCCTGGGTGCAGTATCGGTGTTGTTTGGTACCATATTCCTGGGCTTTGATTTTTTTGAGTTGTTGCCACTGCGTATTTGGGGCGTGATGGTTAACTTCACCCTGTTGGCCGTACCCCTGTTTGTCTTTATGGGCGTCATCCTGGAGAAGTCCGGTTTGGCAGAAGAGCTTTTGGAAACCATGGGGCAGCTGTTCGGTAAAATACCGGGCGGTATGGGGGTGTCCATAGTGCTGGTGGGGACCCTGCTGGCGGCCACTACAGGAGTGGTCGGCGCAACAGTTGTTACCATGACAGTGATTGCCCTGCCTGTCATGTTAAAGCACGGTTATCAAAAAGAATTGGCCACCGGCACGATCTCCGCTTCCGGTACTTTAGGACAAATCATTCCGCCGAGTATTATTCTTGTTTTGCTGGGGGATGTGATCGGGGTGCCCGTGGGGCATTTATTCATGGGGGCTGTCGTTCCCGGATTATTGTTGGTGGTTTTATTTATTGTATATATCCTGGTGTTGGCACGGATGAAACCGCACTTGGCACCGCCCCTTGTTTCCCGGGGGGAATCACTAGCCGCAGGGTTGGGGCGGCGAGTCGTGAAAAGCCTTTTGCCGCCACTGTTCCTGGTGTTTGCTGTTCTAGGGTCCATTTTCTTTGGTGTGGCTTCGCCGACGGAATCGGCAGCGGTGGGTGCGATGGGTGCTCTGTTGTTGGCTCTGTCTCACCGCAAATTGGATTGGAATAAGCTGCGCGAGTCCATGCTTAGCACCACACAAATGACCAGCATGGTGTTTATTATTTTATTGGGAGCGACAGCCTTTGGTTTGGTGTTCCGCGGTATGGGTGGGGATGACTTGGTCAAAGAAATTATGACCAACCTTCCCGGCGGTGCCTGGGGTTTTCTCCTGGTCAGCATGGTAATTATATTTGTGCTGGGGTTCTTTCTGGACTTTATCGAGATTTGTTTTATCGTGGTGCCCATTTTGGCGCCCATTGCGGCTTTTTTTGGGTTGGACCTTATGTGGTTTGCCGTATTAATCGCTTTGAATCTGCAGACTTCGTTTCTCACTCCGCCTTTTGGATTTTCTCTGTTTTATTTGAAAGCGGCTGCCCCGGACTCTGTAAGAATCCAACAAATCTATCGCGGCGTCATTCCATTTATCATTATTCAAGTGTTGGCATTACTTGTGGTCATGTTTTACCCTCAAGTCACATCCTGGTTACCGGATTTGATGGACAGTATGAAATAAATCGCGTGAATTGGTGCTAATCCGTGTCGCCGGGTTTTTGATCCAGTCGGTTATGTTTGGATTGAGATAAAACATAGCCGGACACCGCTAGAATCAGGATAGCGCCGGTTACACTGAGGGTTTTCAAGCCATCCATGTTCTTTATGTCCACAGCCAGCACTCGGGTCAGTGCTGTAATGGCGATGTAAATTAAGAAAACGACAGGCAGTTTCTTGGTTTTGAAATAAATGCCCAGCATAGCGCCAATTTCCAGGTATATAAACAACAACAGGATATCCTTGAGGTCGGCAGCGCCCTTGCTCATAATGGAAATATATTCGTGGGCTGCGGACCAGATGACCGTAAAACCAATGACAAATAAAGCAATTAGATGGAAACTGTCTACCAGTAAATTGCCAAAGTGTTCCAGTTTGTTTTTCAAATTATACATGCGAATAGACTTATAATCCGGATCGTCCGTAGATTATGCCTTGAACTTGGTGTGCGGTCACTATTTTGTTAACAGCAGGATTGCGGTAATCGCGAATCGGCAGATGGGACAATCTGCCGGGAAGAGAATGCTACTGCGCAGTTTTGAGCAAATCAATTAACTCGTGCCCCTGGGGTAACCAGGATTGGGCGATTTCCATCGGTGTTCCTTCCTTGCTTTGTGCCAACGGATCAGCGCCGTTGTCCAGCATCAATTGCGCCAGTTCAAGGTTTTGGCCCCGAATAGCATAGACCAAAGGCAGATTGTCCGGGAAAAGATGGGAGTTGTTTAAATCCGTTTTGGCTACAAGAAACCGTACCACTTCCTCGCAACCGTTATACAATGCCGGAACCAGTAAATCTGCCAACAACGGCTCATCCGGTTTTAAAATGTTTACAAAAATATCAAAATAAATCGGGTCGTCTATGACTTCCTGCATAATGGATTTGATGCCATAGGGCGTGGGCTTACATTTGCTGAGCAATAGCTGAAACATCTCAACGTTTTTCGCTCTTGCCGTGGCTTCCAATTGCGGCTCTCCGATCGCAAAGAGATCCAAGTTGTTTTTTACCGTTTCAAGGTCACCAAGCAAAATTGCTTGATTAAAATCGTCCTCGTTAGGCATTAGTTGGCGTACACAATTGGCCAAGGCGATAAAAGCATCATTATCTTTTAACATGGGCAGCCAGGCTTCAATGTCTTGTGCAGTTAACGCTTGCTCAAGGGATGTTAAGTGCCGGGGTAGTGCAGCTTGTAATGAATTAAGATAGTCGAGATCGGATTTTGCATAAAGAGCGCTGAAAACTGCCTGCATGGATTCCATGGTGGCGTAGGATTCCAATAGTGTTTTTTCGTAGCTTTCGCCATTTACACTGACAGGGCTGTTGGTGTGCGTGTCTCCTGTGACTTCGGTGTCCATAACCGGATTTTCCATATTCGCCGAACCTGGGTATGGAAGCGAGGGTTGTCCATAGTCAATTTCGCTAAGATGGCTAAAGTCCAGATCCGCCAGACTGGCCTCCAGTATTGCTTCTTGTTCGGCTGCGTCAACGGGCTCCTGCTCTACAGGGAGGTTGGCAGCAAAGCTCAACAGTTCCTGTTGAAACAGGAAATCACTCAGGTTGTTGGTGTTGACCAACAAATAGCAGTATTTTGTTAAATTCATATCCATACAAAGCTATATGACATTGAAGCTGGACAACGCCCAGGTGGTGCCGACCGATAGTGCGACAGGTTTAATGTTTCTTTGCACTTTTCCAATGGCTTCAATGCTGGTGGTTTTAACAACTTGAAACATTTTCTCCAATAACTCGCGAATTAACTCGGAGGTAAAGTTTTCTTTTCCTTTGATACGGATTCCGGTGGCCCAATAGGCTGTGTGTTCCAGTAGTTGCAATAGTTGTTTGCTGAACTGGCCAACCAGATGAAGTCCTCGTATCAATATTTCGGCTACGACATCAATCATGGACAATCCCAGCACGACTGCGGTACTCAACACGCGTAAGGCGCTACGAAACAGCCTGAACAGATAGGATAGTGTTTTAACACATGCATAGCGGACCCATCCGGTATTGTCGTCACGCAACAGCCAGCTGGCCAGGATATCGTCTTTGTGTTTAATTTCGGCTTTCTCCAGTCGTAAATCCGACCATTGCTTGCCGGCGGCGGACTGTATGTACAAATCCATATCGTGATTGGCAGCGGTTAAGAAGCTCCCGCTGCGTGATGGCAGAATCAGGTTGCTTCGATCGTCAAACCTGGGCTGTATGTGGATGAAGGGATAAGGGCCAATCAATGTGACCGGGTCGAGGTCGTGGCTGACTCGATGTATGTTTTCCACGCCTATTCTACGTTCAAAATTCAGATAAGTATTGCCTGCACCTACCCGTGGGCAGCCAAAGGTATACAGTTTTACTTTCTTACCACTCCCCGCGTAGCGGCCGGCGATTAAGGTCGCAATGGCTCCCCCTAAACTATGACCCACACAGTGAATCACATCGGCACTTTCGATTAAGGCTTTGTCCCGGTCTAAATTCGCCGCAATGCTTTCATAGGTTTTTAAGAAGCCGGTGTGTACCGGGCCGTAGTCGCCGTAATTGCGCATGGTTGCTCGCAAATCAGTCACTAAGTCCGGCATGGCGTTCATTTCCGGCCGGGTTCCACGGGTGGCTATGACTACATGCTTGCTTCCGTCGCCCTGGAAACTCAGCGTATATCCAAACCCCGAGGTTTGGGTTAACAAAACCCCGGTGGTTGCGGAATGAACATTGGCAATTTGTGCTGAACCCAGGCCACCACCCTTTAGGGAGCTGTTAACGTGAGTTCGCCCGGACCCCGGTTGAGGGCTGCCGACACTGGCATTACCTAAAACCCGGTTTTGTATGTTCTTCATGGATTCGGTATTTGCCCGAGGCGTAAAGTGAATCCAGCTGTCCAGAGTAAAGTAGACGTTGGTCGCAATCTGTGCCGCTTCAAGTGGTGTAAGCGTATTTCCTTTTGGCATGATAATTCTCTCGCTGATTTAGTGGTTTTGCCTATTTTTTTAGTAGCTTCGTAATGTTCAGATGGCTTATGCTGGACGGCGGTGTCTTTCCAAGGAGTTCCAGGTAAAGTTCATTGCCGGACAGACTTAAGCGTTGAATGGTTCCCAGGTCTATGCCTAGCTGTAAAAATTCTATGCCTTGTGGATAATAGGGAGACACCAGGACGAGGTGACTGGAATAATTTCTGTAGGACTCTGCCGCTAATCGGACTCGGTTTGATTCGTGTTGTACCAACACGGTATCAGCAGACAGGTGATGGGTTCGTACATAAACGCCATCGATCACGGATATTGGTGCAATGTCTTCAGGGGAAATAGGATGAAATTCACGGGATGTGGAATTGTATAAATAGCTAACATAAGACGGGTTGGTTTTCCAGATTTCGAAAACAAACAAAATTTGGGTTTCGGTTAAAACCATGGCGTCCACTATTCGAAACCGCCGCCAGTGCTCGGAGCGTAGACCTGAAAGAGGTTCAATTTTCTCGGGCGTATAATCGTTAATGGTGTATTCTTTCTGCGATGTGGATTGTAACTGTGATTCCGTCGCGGACCATTGTTTTACGATGCGTTCCTTCGAGTAGTTAACCAGCAAAAAAGGCTCTTTTCCTTTGGGCCGAACCGCATACGCGCTGGTCCACTTTTCGGACTCGTAATCTGTGTTTTCCAAGCGCAACACGGCAGTTTGGAAATCTGCCGTGTTACGAAGATCGTTTTTCCCGGGAAACTGGGAAGCCGGTTCCAACATGGATCCAACGTCCGGATGAATCGTCATTGGTTCGGTTTTATTTTCTTTTTTCATATGGGCTAATTTTTCTGAGTGGAAGGTCCCCATATATACGTTTATAAAAATGACAATAGGCACAATCGATATCACAGTAAGCAGAGCCCATCCTATTGATCCCGTAGAAAAGGGGAATATATGTGAGACACTGATTGCTACGCCAAAAAGGCCGCCAACAGCAAGAATGAATGTAAATACGAGAATCATGCCCATAGTTTTTCTACTCTACCAACGTAAATTAAAGGGAGCAATTCTGGGGCAAACCCTGAACTGGCGTGCGCACCCAGAAATAATCTTTGATTTATTTAATGATTTCATTATGTTAACAAAAATACCGAACTGCTTATAGGCGCACTTTCGCTCTCCTTTTCGAGTAAATGGTAATATTCACACAAATAAACCTCGGTGGTTTGAGCTCATGGTGCGGCGAAAAGAATTCCCCGGCTGGCAGGGTGTTGAGTTATATTGTGCTGTTCAAGCGCCGGTACTCCAGCGGAGTTTTTCCTGTCCAGCGTTTAAAAGCGCGAGTAAAAGCACTTTGTTCAGAGAACCCCAGCAGAAAACCGATTTCTGTGAGCGAAAGCTCACAAGCTTGGAGTTTATTCTTGGCCAGATCTGCGCGGACTTCATCTAAAAGATCCGCATAAGCAATACCGTTTTCGTCCAGGCGTCGTTGCAGGGTGCGCGGGCTCATATGCAATTTTTTAGCGATGGTGTCACGCAGCGCCTCGCCACCGTGAAGTTCACGCACGATTTCCCGGCGCACCCGCCCTACAAAGTCTTCCGGTATCGGCCGTTGTGCCAGTAGTAGACGCGCGTGTTCGTCCAGTACGCGCATGAGATGTTCGTCGCTGTAGGGTAAGGGTAGCTTCCAATGCTCCTTGGAAAGAACAAGTTCGCCGGCAGGGCAATCGTATTCTATGGGTGAGCGGAAAAAGCTTAGATGTTGCTGCTGGTCTGCAGGTTTTGGGAAGGGAAATCGAATCAGTGCAGGTGCCCAATCTGTGTGGCTAACTTCACGGGCTCTTTTAACGTAGACGCTAAATACAAATTCGTAGGAGTGAGGTGGAATAACGCCTGCATGAGACAGCATTCGATAGGTAACCTGATGGTCGTCTTTTGCAATTTCCCAGGCGATCCACGTGTTTAGCAATGGCATGTAGCGGCAAAAACTCTCAAGGCACTGACCCAGTGTGGCCGCATTGGCGCTGAGATAATCCAGGCATTTAAAGTCGCCCATTTCCACATGTTGTGCGGCACGCATGCCCAAGAACGGGTCCCCGGATAGGCGGAATGCGTTTTGCCAAAAATCGCGCATTTGCACAAACGTCACTTCACCGTCAGGGTGTAGTGCGGTTTGTCGTTCGATTGCCGCCAGTTGCAACAGCTCGTCTGTATCCACGCCGGCCGACTCGCAGGCTTTGAGTACCATGCGTACGGTGGCAGTAGTATTTCGGTGTTCTACCATCCAATTTCTCTACGTTTTCGCATTTTGTCTCTCGCGGTCAAAAGCGTGGCCCCTATGGTCAATTTCTTATCCCTCGATATCGCTATTCTATTTTCCATGGTCAGGTAGTAACTGTAAATACAAACATATAGAGGGTATCAAAATGAAAAATGTCTTCGGAATCACATGTTTATTGGTTGCAAGCACCACGGTTGCCTATTCCCAGGAAATTGGCGTTGCCCGTTTCGCCGAAGGACAAGTGCAGCATACTGTCTACGCGAAACAAATTCAGTGGAAACCGTGTCCGCCCAATGTCCCCAAAAACTGCGAAATGATCGTGCTGTCGGGGCATCCGCAAAAACCCGATATGTTCACCGTACGTTTTCGTGCTACGGGGGATTTCTATATGCCGCCACACACTCACCCGAAAGACGAGCGTGTCACCTTGCTGGAGGGCGAAGCGGCTGTGGCGTTTGGAGAAAAGGCTACCCGGCAAGATGCCAAAGAGTTTGGTCCCGGTGACTATTACATCAACAAACGCGGCAGTGTTCATAAAGTATGGATGGTTAAAGGGGCGGTGATGCAAATAACCGGCATTGGTCCCTGGGAAATTCACTTTGTGGATAAGCATTAATCAGAGAGTCACTAAATAGAGGCTAAAGCAAAACCAGCAAATCTGAAACGTATTGGAGACAGAAAATGAAATTCGATAACTTGCTTATTGCTCCACTTGTTGGAGTCCAAAATACAGAAGTCGTGGTAAGCCATGTGAGTATTCCGCCTTACACCCGTTTGCCTATGCATTGGCACCCGGGTGAAGAGTTTGCATACGTACTGGATGGTTCCTTAATCTTACATCAAGAAGGCGAGGATGATGTGAGTTTCACCAAAGGTGACGTTGGTGTAGTTCCGTTTAAAAAGGTTCATACCATAGAAACTCAGAATGAAAGTGCCACCTTACTGGTATTTCGAGTGCATGCACAAGGTCAGCCGGAACGGGTGCTGGTCGAGGCGCAAAAGACGGCTTGATGTGCCGCGGGGTTGTGGAAACCGGGCCGGTCCTGCACCGGCCTTTGTTTGGATTATGGATTTTCACTTGCTGCGTTTTCTTGTTGTTATTTCGCAAATCAGAGAGTTTGACTGAAACGGCCGGCGCTGATAAAGTATAGCCATATGGCTATACATGCTTCAAAAAGTCTGGATCGTATATTTCACGCTTTAGGTGATGAGTCACGGCGTAAGGTTTTGGCAACAATCAGTCATCGAGGCCAATGTTCTGCGGGTGAGTTAGTGGACTTGTTCAGTTCGTCGCAACCCACCGTCTCAAAACATTTAAAGGTCATGGAAAACGCCGGGCTGCTGGTAAGGGAAGTACATGGCAGGCAGCACTTTTTCAGTATAAACGCTGCCCCTCTTAAAGAGGCTGACGCGTGGTTGCAACGCCACCTCGCTTTTTGGGAAAGTAGTTTACAGAAACTGGAGAAATATTTGGACAATGAAACAGGTGCATGATGAATACTGACGCGGGGCCCTTAGTAATACGTCGAGTCTATCACCACAATATACACCGGGTGTTTAACGCGTTTTCAACGGCCGACGCCGTTAAACAATGGTTCGCTCCGGATGATAGTATCCGCACTCACGTGACCCAATACGATTTTTGTGAGGGTGGTGCTTATCGCATGGAATTCACCCTGTCTGAGGGGATTGTCACCTCATTGCTTGGCTCTTTCCAAACAATAACAGAGCCGACACATCTGGTTTTTTCGTTCTGTTGGGAAAAACCGGACCCGCACGCTGATATTGAAACGGTAGTGAGCATAGATTTTGTAAGCAATGGCGAAACCACGGAAATTATTGTTTCTCAGATTAAATTAAAAGATTCCGGTATGCGCTCCCGTCACGCTGAAGGATGGCTGGGAACATTACACAGACTGGAAAAATATTTGGAAATGACTGAATACAAAGGAGAACCAAATTGAATAGCTTAACGGTGACATCGACAGTGGCGTCCTTTCTGGCAATTATTATGCTGCCCTTAACCATGCAGGTTACCTTGCGACGAATCGAACTGGGTAAGGCTATGGGTGACATTGGTGGTGTGGCTTTTGGCGATGGGAATGATGAGATTTTAAAGCGCCGCAGAGTGGCCTTTGGAAATTTTGTTGAATATGTGCCCATGTGCGTTGTTATGCTGGCATTAATGGAATATCACAATGCTTCGATTTCTCTTACGTGGGCGGTGGGTAGTTTGTTGATAGCAGGTCGGTGTATTCATGCATTGAGTGTTTTGTATACCAGCAATCCCGCGCCAAAGGCCATAGGTATGTTTATGACCTATGCTGCGTTTGTAGTACCTGCGATATGGTTATTGTTTGCGTAACTGTCGCTGCTTATACGCGTTGCTCATTATTCAAGCCCCTGGAGTTCTTTGTCCGTCTTGCATGAATCTCTTGTATGAATTCGGTACTGACAATTCGGCAGTAGGGTGCTGCAAACATTACGATGCACAATAATACTATCTGTGTGTGGTATATCTCCTACAGTTTATAATCGAATACGACGAATGTTGTACGATTAATAAACTCAATTTCATGCCAAACCGGCGAAATAATGCATTGTTGCTAAGGCAGTAGTTCCTGCAGTATATTCGTCCTTCAGGCTTCATCAGCAACTGATTAAAAATGATACTCCTCGGTTTTTGAGTATGTCCCTTATGACTGAAAGGCGGTCACAGAGTTATGAATTGCAATCCACTACTAATAAGAAGTAAACAAGGAGGTGTAAATTGGCAAGAACCAAAATCAACGGCGTCGCTATCGCCACTCTGGTCACATGTAGTCTTTTTCTATCGGTGTCTACATTCACTCACGCAAAACATCCCGACGAAAACAAATTACATCCAAAGCTGAAAAAAGCGCTGGAGAACAAAAGCGAATCATGGGTTTATTTCGTTCAAATGGACTTGGATCCAGCTGTTTTGTACGAAGGTCATCTCTCCGGGTTTAAAGCCACAAAACCCAAGCAGGGTAAGCGCTTTGATTCGAAAAATGAAGATGTTAAGAAATATCGCAAACATCTCAAATCCAAGCACGATGGTGCACTCCAGGGGGCCGGTGTTAGGGCTGATAAAAAAATTCACGACTTTAGTGTCGCCCTCAATGGATTCACTGCAAAACTGAGCAAAGATCAGGCAACCAAGTTGGCTAAGCAGCCGGGTGTGGTTAAAGTGCGCCCAGATATTATTCGTTACAAAACTTCCGAAAACAGATCCGTGTCTCTGGGATTCAGCGATGCCGCGGGTTCCTGGATAAGAGGGGCGACGGGTGAAGACGTGGTAGTGGGTATAATCGATACCGGGATATGGCCCGAACACCCCAGCTTTGCCGACGACGGCAGTTACGGTCCGTCTCCGGTTGGAGTGCTGGATGAAACACGTCCCAGTTGTCATTTTGGTAACGCTGCACACAATGAAAAAGACGCGGTGTTTCAGTGCAACAATAAGCTGTTAGGTGCCCGCCAAATGTTAGATACCTACCGAGAATTTGTCGGTATCGAAGCCTCTGAATTTGATTCTGCCCGTGACGATGACGGTCACGGTACCCATACCGGTTCAACCGCCGCCGGTAATGCCGGAGTTGCAGCCAGTATTTTTGGTATCCCCAGAGGTACGGTTTCCGGAGTTGCTCCACGGGCTCGTATTATTGCTTATAAAGGTTTGGGTTTATTTGGTGGTTTTGGTTCGGATCTGGCGGCAGCCATCGATCAAGCGGTGGCAGATGGCGTCGACGTTATTAACTACTCTGTGGGAGGTGGGCCCAGCTTGGAAGGTCCGGATGACATCGCCTTTCTGTTTGCCGCAGACGCGGGTGTTTTTGTGGCCACCTCTGCCGGTAACGACGGTCCAGACCCGGGTACCATTGGCGGCCCGGCATCCGTACCCTGGTTGACCAGCGTAGGAGCCAGCTCCGGTGATCAGGCATTTATCAGTGAGATATCCCTTAGCGGCCCGGGAAAAGCGCCTGAAAAACTGTGGGGTGGCTCTGTAACCAATGGTATTGAAAACTACAACCTGGTAGATGCTGACACCGTAGGGGACGGTAGCAACGGTGAATGTTTGTTGCCTTTTCCTCCCGGAACGTTCAAGGCGAATGACGCCGTTTTATGTAACCGGTATGATTTTGGTGTGGCCCGAACCCGCCGTGCAAGCAACGTGGCCGAAGGTGGCGCAGGTGCTGTGTTGTTGCACAACGTGTCGGCCGCCCACCCCAATATGACGCCTACGGATAACCATCCCTTACCCACAGTGCATATGCTTAAAGACGTGGGGCAGCCCCTAAAAGATTACTTGATGTCTCATACAGGCCAAGTGCAAATCAGTTTTACGCAAGGTGAAACGCGCAACGCTCGCGAAGATTCACGGGTAAAAACCTATATGGCCTCGTTCAGCTCTCAAGGCCCGGACTCTGTCGCTTTGGATATTATTAAGCCCGATGTGACTGCGCCGGGTATCAATATATTGGCTGGCGCCAGCCCGGTGCACAATGGCTCGGCAGCGCAGGGGGAGTCGTTCCAGGCGATTATGGGAACGTCCATGTCCAGCCCCTACGTGGCGGGACTTTTTGCATTGATCAAGCAGGCGCGTCCGGACTGGAGTCCTGCCGTAGCCAAGTCAGCCCTGATGACGACCGCGCATCAAAAGGTGGTTAAGCGTGACTACACCACTGCGGCGGATCCCTTCGATTTTGGTGCCGGACATGTGAATACCAGCGCTAAAGCCAATAAGGATTCTATGTTTGAGCCGGGCTTGGCCTACGACGCCGGTTTGTACGACTATCTGGGATTTATGTGCGATGCCAGTCCCTCTGTCTTCTCGGACCCGGCGGGGACTTGTGGTTTGTTTGCGGCTTTAGGTATTCAGACCGAAGCGTATAACCTTAACTTGCCTTCCATCGGTGTTGCCGAATTGGCCGGAAAGCAGGTTGTCATGCGCACGGTGACCAGTGTGGCCAATGAGTCAGGTTGTAGAACCTATGAAGTGGATGTGGATGAG
The DNA here is from genome assembly GCA_029882975.1 of Gammaproteobacteria bacterium. Lineage (NCBI taxonomy): Bacteria > Pseudomonadati > Pseudomonadota > Gammaproteobacteria > Gammaproteobacteria bacterium. The sequence continues at coordinate 21,094 of JAOUJW010000009.1, read as the reverse complement.
CCGCCGGGATTTGATATTACCGTCACCCCGAAAAAATTCACGTTACAACAAGGCGAGGCTGTCACTTATCAGGTCATCATTTCCAACAAGAACGCACCCATTGGCGAATGGCGTTTTGGGTCATTAACCTGGGAAGATCATGAATTGGACGAAGATGATGCAAATGCCCCTCAATGTAATCCCGCGGTGGCCGGCAATAGAAACCGGCGTGAAAGCTACCGTCACTATGAAGTTCGCAGTCCCATTGCGGTGCGGGCCACTTTATTCAGCTCGCCGAGCCAGGTTGACCTAAGTGGTGTCGACGGCTCTGGAGATTTTACGGTTCGCTTTGGTTATACCGGCAATTATCTTGCTGCAGCCCATGGCTTAGAACCGGCAGTAGTTACCTCTGATAATGTTCTACAAGATCCGGATCAAGATTTTGACCCGACTGACGGTTTTAGTAATGAACATCAGTTTGACGTCTCCAATGCCGCCTTGCTGAGAATAGCCATGCCACCGGATTCCGTCGCTTCACCCGATACGGATTTGGATATTTTTGTCTTTGACCCGAACGGTAATTTTGTAGCCGCGAGCTTCAAAGCCGGTACCGACGAGCTTATCGACATAAAACAGCCCATAAACGGTACCTGGACCGTTTATGTCCACGGTTGGCAAACCATTGGCGGTTCCTCCGACTACCAAATGTACAGTTGGCTAATTCCCGCCACTCCCGGCGGTAATTTGGTTATCAATTCCGCACCCAATGCCGCCATGCTTGGTGAGGATGCGGCGTTGGTATTTAGTTGGACCAACGCCGCTGCGGGGCAATGGCATCTGGGGGCCTTATCTCACAGCGGTAATAATGGCGTGATGGGGTATACCTTGGTGAATGTAGATAATAGATAGAATTAGCGGTACCAAAGCCTAGCCACTCTTGAGTGACTAGGCTTTATTTTTATTGGTTTTTCTCACTTGTAGCTGCTGTGGCGAACAGGTGCGCTCGATATGTTTGACGCAGATCATCACTGTAGAACAGATCCTCTATTATTATTTTACTAGAAAGGGAAATGTTTCTTAGTGGATTCCTTTGAAAGGTTTTGCTGACGTTAACCATTGCGGTCGCAAGCTTCATTCAACTGGCAGTAACTTTCCCCGACTTAACGGCGAGTGGTTTCGAACGAAGCTGAGCCATTCAAATATCATTTCAGATAAGACAATTTGGTGGTGGAATAGAAGTTATTGAAATCGGGAGACGGTTATGAACACGCTCGAACAGTTCCGGTTGACACGGCGGCGGTTTCTCCAGGTAAGCGGTACGGTTGGGTTAACAGGTGCAAGCGCCATGGGGCTTGGGACCCTACCCGGTTTCTCTGCGTTAAGTCATGCTGAGGTTGCAGCACCAAAGTCGAATCGGCAAGGTGACACCGTTGTTACCAAAAACGTTTGTCATCAATGCCCCGCTCGATGTGGCATCGATGTTTATACAACCAATGGGCGTGTGCATGCTATATACGGTGCGCTTGATCACCCGATCTCTAACGGTAAGCTTTGTCCCAAGGGGCACTTGGGTGCCTACATCCTATACGATCCCGATCGCTTCAAGGGTCCGATGAAACGTTCAAATCCAAAGAAAGGGCGCAATGAGGATCCCCGTTTTGTGCCCATTAGTTGGGACGAAGCTCTGGATATATTCGCCGCTCGGTTACAAGCTTTGCGGGATAGGGGTGAATCACATCGTTTCTCTATTTTCTACGGTCGCGGCTGGGGTGAGTCGGATGCCGGTATGCAGAAGCCTTTCGCTAAGCTCTATGGGACGCCCAATATTATCGGGCATTCCTCTATGTGTGCAGATGCGGGTAAGAAGGTGAAATTGGCAACGGATGGTAACTACTCCTACAGCGCCTACGATTATGCAAACACGAACTACCTGCTCAATTTTGGCGCAGGGTTTCTGGATGCTTTTCGACCGTACAACGGTAACATGCAGGCCTGGGGTAAGATGCGCAGCAAAAGCCCGAAAACTCGCGTCACAGTAGTTGAGGTGCATTTGAATGCCACCGGAGCCGCTGCCGACCAGTTGTTGCTTGTCAAACCCGGAACTGATGGGGCCCTCGCGCTCGCCATTGCCCATGTGATTTTAGCTGAAGGGTTATGGGATAAAGAATTTGTTGGAGACTTTAAAGACAAGGTAAATCGTTTTCGTCCGGGCGGGGTTCCAGTAGATCCCTCGACTTTTGAGTCAGTCTGGGTTAAGGGGCTGGTTGAGTGGTGGAACCAAGAGGTCAAAGATCGCACGCCTGCCTGGGCCGAAAAAATAACCTCGGTCCCCGAAAATGATATTACAACCGTAGCCCGGGAATTTGGCACTACGCGTCCGGCTATGGCACTGTTCGAACGTGGACCTACATCACATAGTAACGGTACCTACAATGGTATGGCGATCCATGCTTTAAATGCGCTAACGGGTTCGCTTTTTGCCAAAGGCGGATTGTTCTACCAGATTGGGCCATCCTACGGCAAGCCGCCTGCGGACTACAAGGACTATCAGGATGACTATGCAGCCTCGGAGGATCGCAAGCAGCATCCTCGTATTGACAAGGTTGGTACGGACGAGTGGCCTATGGCCAAGAACATGATGCAGGAAGTCGCCAAAAACCACCTGGCAGGTAATCCATACAAACTGGATACTGCGATTTTCTATCTAACAAATCCAACTTTTACGTCACCCGATCCGAGAGTCTGGGAGGAGGCGCTAAAAGAAATTTTTGTCATCGATACTTCCCCATTTCCAAGCGAGACAGCCATGATGGCGGATCTCATTTTGCCGGATCACACTTACCTCGAGAGACTCCAAGATACACCAACTTACCCCTATCAGGGGTATCCACTCGCCAATCTGCGAGTGCCGGCGGTAAAGCCTTTGTATAACACGATGTTGTACAGTGACGTCCTGATGGAAGTCGGCAAGCGCTTAAAGGGCGGTATCGCAGAATACTACGAGAAGACTAAGAATACAGAAAACGTGTTACGCCACATCGCCAAAGGCTTTGAGCAGGATCCAGGTGACAATGGTGTTAATGGTTTCGAGTCTTGGAAGGAGAAAGGGGTGTGGTACAAAAAACCCTATCTGTGGCGGCAGCAGCGTGGCAAATTCTATGAATGGGACGGAGGCGGTTACAATCGACTCATGACCGCCGAGCAGGTTAAGCAAAAATTGATTAAAACCCCATCGGGTAAGTTCGAGTTTAAGTCTGCCTATCTTGAGAAACACGCTGAATTCATCAATCGCAAACTAGGTATCCAGGAAGATCGGGTGGGTTTCCCTCAATGGATAGAGCCACGCCACACCGGCGGGGGCGATTTACATCTGATTACACCCAAGGTTGCTATGCATGCGGAGGGTCGTGGCTCCAATTTACCACACGCGATTAACCTGTTGCAGCCATCTCTCGGTGGTAATAAAACCGTGTTCCTTGAGATTCACCCCAAAACGGCCCGCAGTCGTGGTATCCGTAACCATGACAAAGTTCGAATCAAATCATCTGTGGGCACGATCGACGCCTACGCTCGATATTTTGAGGGTACACGCCCCGATACCGTGGTATTGCCGATGGAGCATGGCCACTGGGCAATGGGTCGGTGGGCCAAAAATAGGATGCCCGGACATTCCGGTGAAGTAACCGAAAATGTATCTGACCCGATCTCCGGTTTGGCCGGGTATTACACCGGTAAGGTAACCGTACAGAGAATATAAAGAGGTGCATCATGGCAAAGTGGGGAATGGTCATTGACCTTGAGAAATGTACCGGTTGTCAGGCTTGCTCGGTCGCTTGTGCGATGGAGAATAACCGACTGCCGGATGAGCATTGGTAGGATGTGATATATTACACCGAAGGCACCTATCCCAGCGCTCAGCTAAAATGGTTTCCACGTCCATGCATGCATTGCGAGAATCCGTCCTGCGTGCATGTGTGTCCGGTGCGTGCAACTTACAAGACTGATGACGGTTTGGTTTTGATTGATTGGGACCGTTGCATTGGGTGCAAATTCTGTATTATAGCTTGTCCATACGGCGTGCGTTTTTACTCCGACGAGAAACCGTTGTTAGAGCCCAATATCCGTTCCATATTTCCGGGTGACGGAAATCGAACATGGAATCCGCCGTGGAAGATGCCGGACTCACAGGAAGATCGGCGTCACGGAGTCGGTATCCAGCCTCCAGGAGTGGTATCTAAGTGTACATTCTGTTATCACCGGGTATCAAAAGCGCCGCCCGGAACACCGGACTTGGATCCAAATGATCCAAAATTACGTGAGTTCACGCCTGCCTGTGTCGTCACCTGTTCGCCTGGGGCGCGTTATTTCGGTGACCTCGACAACCCGCACAGCAAGGTAAGTCGACTTATCGCCCAAAAACGCGGTGTGCGTTTGCTCGACCATCTCGGTAACAAACCGCAGGTCTACTATCTTGCAGGAGAGGCGGTCGCCATTTCGAGTTCGCGTGCCACTTAATTCTATGAAGGGGTAGTACCATGATGAAAACAGCACATACCGAATTCTACGATCAAGGTGACAGACCTATCGCCGGCCGCGTTATGGTTGTTTCAGCTGGTGTTCTGCTCTTGTTGCTTGGAGTCACGTTCTACATACTCTATTCGCAAGGTCACGCCGCGTTTAACACAAGCAGTTCCGGCGTTGCATGGGGCCTGCCGATCATCACCTATGTTTTTCTCGTGCTAACCTCAACGGGGCTTACGTTTCTAGCATCACTTGCAACGGTCTTTGGTGTTGAGGCATTCTACCCGGTGGCAAAGCGCTGTGTGTGGCTGGCTATAGCGACACTGATAGCCGGTTTTACCGCGCTTGCAATGGAGCTCGGGCACCCGTTCCGTATGCTATGGACAATTCCTACGGGTCTGCAATTCCGGTCGCCTATGTTTTGGATGGGTGTATTCTACAGTATTTACCTGATATTTCTGCTTGCTAAGTTTTGGTGTATCAATAAAGGTGACTGGAGCAGTGCTCTAAGCCGCACGCTTGGCATCGCGTCGTTTGTCTCGGTGGTCATTGCTCACAGCACGCTGGGGCTCGTGTTTGGTATGATGGCAATGCGTCCAATGTGGTATGGTAGCATCATGCCAATATATTTCTTGGTTTCGGCGGCGCTTTCCGGAGTCGCTTTTGCAGTGTTCTTTACCTATCTGGCTTACGGATTTCGCCAAGATACAATGCCCGACAGGGCGCGAGCCCTAACATCGAGCAGCACTCTACCAAAGGTATTTGCGGCTACCATTGGTATCACAATCCTTATTTTAGTATCCCGCGTGATCACCGGGTTGTGGACTAACTTAGATGGCATGCAAGTCTATCAAGAGTTGGTGCGTTCTCCTTGGTTTCACTTTGAGCTATGGGTAGGACTGGTGCTCCCCTTCGTATTGATGATTTCGCCTGCTCTACGTATCCAAGCCAAGTGGCAAATTGTTTCGGCGGTTCTGGTTATTTTGGCATTGTTCATTGGTCGTTACGAGTATGTCATTTCGGGGCAGCTCGTACCGCTGTTTAAGGGCAGTTGGATTTCAGGGCTGATTAACTATGTGCCCTCAGTCACAGAGTGGCTAATTACGGGTGTGGGCTTTGCTTTGGTGTTTGCCATCTATTCGCTAGGTGACAAATTGTTTCGTCTTGACGATTTGCCAAATCGATAAGAGGTTAACACTAGTGCCGGCTCAAAAGTTAACTGAGCGCGCAGAACTCTATCTATGCGTCGCTCGTGCTTTTCTACCGCCGATGGAGGTAAATCAGTACCGCGCCATGCGCGAGTATTTGGCCGATGATCTTGCAGATCTGAGTACGGAATTGGGCTACTCGCTCGAAGCGAATGTGCATGCCTTACGGGACCAATTACAAGGGATGGAAGGTCACGACGCTTGTTTGCAATTGTATAGTCGCCTGTTTCTTGTCCCTCCAATTCCGGCGCACCTGAACGCGGGTATATATATTGACGGGGTCTTGATGGGTGCGAGTGTTTCTGAAATTGACCTCGCCTATCACCAGCATGGCTTGGAAAAATCGCCCAATTTCTGTGATACCCCCGACCATATCACTTCACTACTGGAGTTCGTCGCGTATCTCTTTGCGGTTGCTCACAATAAGGAGGCAAAAGGTGATACCGATGCGTCGCGTGATTACCAGCTCCAAGCCGGAACGTTTCTACGGTACTACGTGGCGAGCTGGTTGCCCGGTCTTATAAATGACTTGGCGTACGTTAAGGAAATAGGGCCGAACAGTTTATATGCTGAATTGGTCGATTTTTTGCAAATTGTTGCTCGCCACGATATACACAGACTAGGATTGACAACGGAATCCGTTCGACGTGTCGATTTGAAAAAGTCGTCACACCTACCGGATAACGAACGTCGGGGTACAGTGCCGCATACAGTCTGTTGTGCGGTATGCGCTGAATCCTTTGCGGTGTGGCATGATGTGTATAAGATGCGGCGTCAACTCAACGCGCAAGGGTTAGCCACAGACTATCTCGACATTTGTCCGCGCTGTCGTGCAGCAGATATTGGATTCTCCGAGGTTTTAGCCGATGAACATACCATCTAAGGATGATCGGCCGAGGTTGGGCACGTCAGTTCCGCTTCGATTCGACGTAAAAAGCTGCCTGGCCCTACAATCGTCTTGCGAGATCTGCGATAGTTGTATGGCAAACTGCCCTGCTCATGTTTTGATGCTGAACACCGAAATGTTGGAGCTAAATGAGGGATGTTTGGGGTGCGGCCGTTGCGCCTCGGTTTGTCCTACTGGAGCACTTACTATGGATGGGCCATCTCTAAACAACCTACAGATTCGTAGTGATAATCAATACGTCTGTATTGATTGTTGCAAGGTACCGCCCGAATTGTCACCACCGGGTAGCTTGCGCGTACCTTGTTTGGGCTCGATTTCTCTGAGTGATTTGCTCTATCTCAGCATTCAGGCGGAGGGACGACCGCTTTTAATATTGGACCGAAACTGGTGTTCAGATTGTCCTGCCAGTAAAGACGGAAACAATCCGGTGCATTCGGTTTTGCTTGAGGCCAAAGCTTGGCTTTCTGATCTTTTCGTTCCGCAAGATGAGCAGCCGTTACTCGTACTCAAACCGTTACCCCGTCACCGGCGCCGCAACCACATACCCAAAGCCCGCAATGAAGCGGGTATGAGCCGGCGAGCGTTTTTCGATCAACTTGCCGGGGAAGCGATAATGGCTGTGCAGTTTGCTGTTGAACAATTGAGTACGCAAGAATTCCAGGAAGTTTCCAAAGCAGATAGTCGCCGCCATTCGCTACGCGCCACGGAACGGGAGCGCTTGTACAACCTGTTGAACACTATTGCTACGCAGCGTGGACAGAGCATACCGGCGCGATTTTTTCCACACGCCGAGATTGACGCTCAGAGTTGCCGAAACCATAGACATTGCGTTGCGCTGTGTCCGACTAAAGCATTGCGAACCTATGAATTAGAAGGCGTGGTAGGTGTAGATTTAGATCCTGTTGCATGCATTGCCTGTGGCCAATGCGAACATATTTGTCCTGAGCGGGCCTTCAAATTCTTTGCCGCCGGTATCGGTGTTGTGTCACAGGCTGGTAAACGGCTCAGTCAACATCGCTGTAGAGTATGCGATTGTTGCGGTAGGGAGTATTGTGACAATGTGGATGAACCAACCTGTATGCGCTGTCGTCAATCACAGAAATTTGTAACAGAGGCTTATCGAACTATTTTCGGTGCGCAATTAAATTGATCTTGCAGTCCTTTCCGTCAAATTGTCGGTCCATTTACTATTTAACTGCGTAGACGTAGTACATAGACGTATCATTCCAAACACCCTCATCGGTAGCCAGCCTTTCCATTTCCATGTCATATTCCAATTTAGCCTTTTCCAGTATTTCCGGCGGCGCTGATGTGGCGGGATGGGGGTACTGGCCTATAGGATAATGGTCTTCTGATATCCAGGCTGCCTTGGCGTCCTCCAGGCTAATAAAATGGCCTTCGTTGGTTTCTATGATTTCGATGTTGGAATAGCCCGCCTTTTCGAGCAGCGACCGACATATTTGCTGTGAGCCGGTAGGAGAGTGCCCCAAGTACGTCACTCCATACTTTTTAAGTACCAGCCTTGCGATGTGGCCATACACGTATGAGGTCTCCGGCCAGGCGTGAAACCCAAGAACGCCGCCGGGCTTCAATAGTCGCTGCCAATTAGAGAGTGTCTTGGGTTTATCTGCTATCCAAAAAAACGCCGATGCGCAATATATCCGATCAAAACTACGGTCCGGGTACTCCAGGCGTTCGCCGTCCTCCACCTTAAAAACCAAATTACCACACTTCCGTTCGGTTCTAGTTTTTTCTGCTTCTGCAATCATGCCTTTGGAAATATCGATTCCTAAGACTCGGCCTGTCGCCCCTACCAAGCCGGTACAATAAAGCGCAGCCGCTCCGGTTCCTGTTCCTATATCCAAAACTGAATTACCCTCCTTAGGAGGGGCATAGTCTACTAATTGTTCAGCTAGTAATCTATGCCAGTTACTTTGCGCGTATTGCTTGCTTCGCTCGTCGTAGGAATCAACAATTATCTTTTTATACGCTTTATAATCTTCTACAGACATCTCTATATCCCTGTGCTCCCAATTGTACTTAACAATACCCCTTAGGGTCCGCCGGCGCTTGTGTTGGTTATGCGCTTATTTGGTTCCGGACCTGAGGCGTTTTTCGTTTAGTATTTGCCCCAGCAGTCCTCCCGGCTTGCACCGGCCTCCACTCATTGCTTCTTTAATCATTGGCGTGACTGCATTTGAGTTATTAATGGCGTCAAGATAATACACTCCTTCTTCTGCCATTCGATCCGCTAAGCGGCGACACATTGGTTCTACAGATGCGCGCAATTGATCCTCCGGGAATGGTTTTGGCTTCGCGTTGCCTGCTCTTTCTGCGGCCGTGGCATAATCACGCTTTGCGGGGGTGATGATGCCAAGTGCGCAGCCGGACACGAAAGCCGTACGTTCGGCTTCTGACTATGCTGAATCAGCATACGACACACCGCTTAGCATTGTGATGGCAACGGTTAACAAAACAAAGGTCAGTTTAGTCATGGTTTGCTCCTGGTTGGGTGTGTGCACTATCGATTCTGCATGCTGCACTTTAGCCGCTATTGGTTTAAGAAGTGCACAATTTTCCAATCAAAAAATACGCATCTACTTTTCCTGGGAAATCCGCTCACGCCAAAAACGGAGCGTTTTAATTCGATTTTCTCTATTCTATAGTGACTGCGTAAACGCGTGGCCGGACTATTTATTTTGATCACATCCATTTCGATAGCATATCTTGTATTTCCCATTCGCGGAGTATAGTTTTGGCTTCCTTCTTTACTTTCGAGTTTTTATCCTTTTTTGCCATTTCACTAACAATCTCAAATACATCGTCTCTGGAGAAGTAGCGTAAAGCACTCAATACTGCACAACGTATATTGTTATCAACCGATTTCTTTCTCAAAACATTGCTCAAGATAGGTACCGATCGCGGATCGGCAATGCGTGCGATCGAATGGATAATTGTGTGATCAGGCGACTTTTCCAGTCTCTTGAGCAAAACATCAAGGGCATCAGCTGTGCCGATAATTTGAAGTGCATGTACAGCACTATGGTAATAGTATGGGCTGTCCAAGCATTCTACCATGAGATCAAAGACACGTTCGTCCGCGGTCGTTTCGCAGGCCTCCACGAGCTTTTGGCGCTCTCTGGAATCAGCTGACTCCCAGTACTGCAGGATAATCGGTAAGACTCTTTTGTCGCCAAATTGACCAAGGATTTCAAGTGCGCAGGGATAATTCGGGTGATTTCTATCGTCAATAAACTCAAGTAACGATTTGACTGCGATTTCACCATATTTCTTCAATGCATGAGTAAATCTGTGACAATCGACATACTCTTGTTCATGCATAAGTTCCATCAGCATGTGGAAGCACTCTGTGTTCTCCGCCTCAACAACGGTATTTGCAATTTCACGTAGCATGCCCATATCTTTGAATGCTGGGTATAATTCATGTATCGCTCTATAAGCAGAGCTTGTACCTATTCTGTTTAGAGTCCGAAGTATATTTATGGGTAACAACGCAGATTCAGTCGATATGCTGTTGACAAGTTGTGGAATTACAGTTTCACCATATTTTGCTACGCAGTCATAAATGCGCCAAAGGTCTGATTCAGTGCTATATAGCTTGATGACGTGTTCTATCGCCCTTTGGTCTCCTGTTCGTAGCAGCGCTTCACAGGAGGCGGAAGCCATGTTTTCATGAGCAATGTATTTGAGTATGTAGTCAAAATACTCTTCGCCATTGCTTGTTGCAAGTGCAATTAGAGCACTTCGACGTGTCCACATGCTATAATGTTCGCTTTCAGCAATCTTTTTAAGGGTGCTGTCAGCATTTGAATTAGGTGATTTTTCCAGTCCCAAGCAGATCGACTGAATGGTAGACTCCCGTAGTCCGGGGATGTCGAGCTTTTCCAGTAATTTTTCAGATAAACCACTTGCACCAATTTTTACCAGTGCATCGATAATGTCATCGGATATGTCTAAAGCATTTTCATCATCAAAAAGATTCCATAATTCAGTAATCACTCTGTCCAGTGGATAGTTTTGAAGGCACGCTATAGCATAATGCCGAGTCCATTTATGATCACTTGTTTTTGCAATATTCAATAACGGCTCTACGATCCGGGGTGAATAAGTCCCACACAAAGCTTCATGCGCCTTTCTCTGAATTTTTTCGTCGGTAAGTGCGTTCACTAGTGCTATTGCAGATTGCTCCGTTCCTATGTCGGACATTATTTTTATAATGGCTTCTTTTACGTCTTCATGTTTAGTGGTTTTTAAAAGTGATGATAGCTCATTGATCTTGTCATGGGTATTTTCCAGGGAGATATCTTCATCCTGATCGAGTTCCTCTAGAAGAATCTCGTTTAAGTCCTTCCCGGATTCATAATAGTTAAACAGTTCAAATATACGTTGTTTATCGATATTACAGTCATCCAATTCAAGCAGAGTCGTGATTTTACCCTTTTTAAGGACGTTTATCTCTGTATATCCGGCGGTGTCGTCATTGGTAACTGAAAAGTATTCAGTAGCACCGAAATTACTTAAAATCTCTCCAAAAAACTCATAATATCCGCAAGGGGTTCTGCCATGCATTTCTATGAACAAGGAATTATTTTCCAGTCTATCCAGCTGGGAAAACTCATAAAAATCATCATAGCCATAGTAGAAAGCATCTATCGTATCGATTTGAGCCGGAGGCTCTTTGAAATGCATTCTGATCCAATCTTTACTGCCACTTTCTTCGCATGACACTCCATTGAATGTACTAAAAAAATTGTCCCGATTTTCACAGCTATTAAACCTGCAGATAGCTTCCACTGAGAATCCCATAATCTAACCTTTAATTCTGATTGTACTCAGGTAACATGCTTTCGATCATCCCGGAGTGCCTTGTGTAGTTCCGGCGCGCGGCCTCGGACAGGGGGAATATTTTTCCGCAGTCGAAGTCCCTCTGCGAAGTTGGCGAACCAGGGGTAGATCGCACTTTAAAGTCTTCAGACAACAGTAATAAAAATATTGCGACTATATCTTTCATAACTATTTCTTGCGAGCAAGTGGCTCAGTGGGGGCGGGCACTGGCAACGGGCGGTATTTTGCGAACGTTGTACCGGGCGCTTGCATAAGCTGAAGCTTGAGGTCAAGGTTGGGAGGGTTGTGGGCCATCATAGCCCTCAACAATAACAAGATCGATCTCTGAAGCCGACAATCGATGTTTAAGCGCAGCCTGATATTCAGGAGAATTCCAGCAGTCTACAGCAGCCTGATAAGAAGGAAACTCTACAATGGTGTTTCGTGTTCTGGTGCTACCCTCCGGGACGGTATATTGGCCGGCCCTGGCAAGGAATTTTGCGCCATATTTATTGAGTGCATCAGCGTTGGCTTCTGCGTATTTTTTGAATTGATCTTGCTCTGTAACATCTACATGAACGATCCAATAACCTTTGAGCATATACTTCTCCTGTACACATTGCTATTCACAGCGCCTACCGCGCAAGATCACTTAGTGTCCAATATTATCAAAGAGATTATAGCTTGAACCTGGAAATATGAAAGAGATGAGTCACAATCCTATCTACTGCTCGTCACACCAACTAGAGATATTTGTAATCAACAATTGCAAAAAGAAATTCACCGGAAAAGTGATTGTAAGAGCTTACGGACTGAACTGGATCGTGTGCGGTTACCTCTCGATTCTTAGCAACGGGGCAAGCCGTTGTGTTTACAGGTGTTTAGTTTACGCACCAGAAGGTGGCGTTGGTTGTTTTGCCAGAAGCTAAAAACCGCGAGGTTTGCTTTTATGGAGACGTCCATGTCATTTAGGTATTCAAAATCGCCAAGTGCCACCAACTGATTACCGTCGTACATATAGGCGGGATTATTGCCGATTTCGTAAGTCTGTACCGACTGAATTAAAAACCAAACAATATCTTTTGTCTGCTCACGCACCGCCAGAATCGGAATTTGTCTTGACTGGGGGATGGTGGCAATTTTCTTTGCAATATAACCTTCCAGTTCATATATGTGGGCTCTGTGCTGATCCTTGACACTGAAAATGACTTTATCGGCTACACTGACGCCACCGCCGAAGGCATTATGGCTTCCCGGTAAGAACACCAGGGATGTGAGCTCAGGATTGTCCAGCGTGGAAAGCCAGATGTTGCGGTCTTCATCGGCATATCTTTTCTGAAAAATAACCTGCTTATCATCCAGGTAATATCGTTTACTGTCGATAACTTCTTCAAACACGTGGGGAGGTATTTCGGGATGCAGCTTGGGGTATAGCGTTTTCAGTTTTTCCCGGGCATCAATATCCTCGACCGTGGGCGGGGGAATGGCTCCGACCGAGAATTCCGAGGTAATGATTTTTCCTTGTAAAGCGTCAACCACCACAGTGGTTACACCCACATCGCCGTCGTGAATTTCAGCAAGAAGTTTGCGTTCATCCTGCCAACGTAAGGTGGTCACTTGACCGTGATAGATGCCCCGTCTCTTTGATTCACTGATGGATAACAGTCGGCGACTTTGTGTGCTTTGCAGGTCCATTAGATGAAAACCAATACCATCTCGGTATACTTCGTTATAAACCAGATATTTACCATCAGGAGAGATTCTAGGGTTAGCAAAATCGCCTTTACTGAGCCCCACCAGAGTAGAGCCTGGCTTCACCTTGACCGGGTCGGCTATACTGGACATAGGTGTAAGTATGATAAAGGACAACACAAATATCTTCCTGCATTTATATACGTATTTAATCCACATGGCATTGTTCCTAATTAGCGCTGGCCCGAAATCATCGCCGTCTGGTTCGCCAATAGCCAAACATGAATAAATAAAAGATTATGGCTACATGCAAACTGGTTCACACAGCTCTTTGTCCGAATACGTCCCCCTGTTCAAATGTGGCTGATGGATAGCGTGTATTCAAGTTGGTGTGGGTTATCTATTTCATGCTTTGAATCCGAGTAAGCCGGATACCAAAGCAATAGACCCAATGAATACGGCGATAAGTTCAATTACCATAAAGTCGAATACTGTTCCGACAATGCAATATGAAGGGTTCTTGGGATCGTAGTGAACCACAATATCAAAACTTTGTTTGTTTCGATAGCGGCGGGAGTATTGCGCAGACTCATGCAAATAGTCCTTACCATTTACTGAATATTCTACAACTGGCGCAAAAGTATAATAGTTAGACGTAGTACTACTGTTTGAATTAAGCCTGACGATCTTTCCTGTTGTCTTTTTGGATTTTGAAAAAAATATAACGGTTTTAAACCCCATTGATATTCCCATCCCCAAAAACCCACTGCCCACAATTATCAATTCAATATTCAATTGTTGAAACTGCCCACTCTGGAATTACTGAGAATAGATTTGTACATTCAGATAACATTTAATACCAAGGGTAACCTGCAAGCTCTTGCGAAGGCAACTGCACTGGTGCTTTTCAAAAAAATGGGTTTAATTTGTCTTCTAACTCATTCATACATAGTAAAATAACGTATTGCCGGAACCTGGCATAGCTAATGCGGCACCGCTAAAAAATTTCAATATACTCATTTATTATAGTATTACTAAAGCCAAGCTCAAGTCCATAAGTAGAGCGAGCGTTCTGGTGAATGAAAGCGATTAGTGACAGGTGTAAATGCACATTATTCCGCAGCAATTTAGACATGATACCCAAAAGCACATAGCTCAACCCCATTAATTAGGTCCCCGTAAAGGGAAATGAAAAGCCACCTCTGGTCTAAGAATATTGATGCGGTATAGATTGAGCATCGCCCTCACAAATGTTATAAGAAAGAATATTATCGAACCAGATTTATAGCCAACTATGCCTGCAAACGGGAATACTATAGGTGTCCACCATATTAGATTGTATATCACGACTACAAACCTTTCTAAGTAACTATATTTTTCTGGAACATATTCGCTATTATTCTTATTTCGCCATTTGAGCAACATCGATGAATGCGGTTCAACAATCAGACAATATACGATCCCAGCAGCAACCATACCGAAAAAACCGGATTTTTCTGATATGGAAGATGTAAAAAAGACAACAGAGGCATATGATAACGCTGGGATGCCTAATCCAAGCATCAGGAAATTATTCCATTGTACAGACAAATATTTATCTTTATTCATAAGACTTCCTTTATCCGATGAATTTAGGGTACCTCTGATTAATTTCTGATAAGTGCGAGGCGAAAAACGCAGGGAATATCGGGAATAATTTCAAGTTTTTCAACGAAGCAATTGACAATTTAGGCCTCATATATGCCATACACGGAGTTAATCAGAGGTTCCTTGGCTATATCCTCAATTATTTTGGCTCTAATGTTCCATCTATTGTTTCGACAGAAGTAGCCTTAATCGTTCTCGTTTTTATTAGAAAGAGCCACATTGCTTTCTTTAGCCTTAGGTTAATCCAATTGTACTATAAATGGTTATGTAACCCTAAAGAGTATTTGCTTCTTCGTCACCCAGAAGTCTCTGATTAGGGTTGGTACTAAATATGGGCGGTCTACAGAATGAATTGTTATTCCGTTTGTATGGCGTTCACTTACTGACAAGGTTTCAACTTATTTCAGCCTTTAATCGACTAAGGAATGGTGGTCTCTTCCGAAACAAGCTGGCTCACTCCCCATCTCTCATCCTGTAGCCTCATTTTATAGATGGCCTTCACATGAACGCCCGTATCGAGTTGGTAGGTAGTTCTAATTTCCATCTCTTCCAGAGAATAGCGTAGTGTCTGATATGTCGCGGTATCGAACTCCAGCTTACCTTGCGGATGTGGATCGACAGTGATTTCATCTACCAGATTGGGAAAGGGAAAGTATCCTAACGCCAGATGCTCAGAGGCGCCCTCCTTGTCACCTTTCTCTCTTAACTCTAAAAATATAAGTAGCCTACTTTGAGCATCCGGCGTGCGCATATACATGTCCGTGTAATAAGTAGGTTCGGTATCAGGCAACGGAGACCGTCCGCCGCTTAAAACCCACTTTAGCTTTTCCGGGTGTTCTACGCCTTTTGCTTTTACAATTTGTCCGTTTTCTACATCTATGTACATGCCTGCAAGGTATTGCTCACCGACACACATGTGTCCGTCAAACACCATTCGGGTTCGACCGGACGAAAGCTCCCGCTCTGCGGCAGCTTCACCGAGTGTTTTTTTAACTTCGGCCAGGCGGTCGGGGATGCCCTGAATGCGTGGGATAAGAAAACGGGACAGTTCTTCGTGTTGAACCTCCGTAGGCTCTGCATCAACCGATTCCATGAACAGCGTAGTTTGCGAGCGCGTACGATTGATGCCTGGGATGGATATATACATGTAGTTGTAGACGGTAGGATTCGATTCGTCAGGTTTGGAGGTGAAAGGACCGACGAAGTATACAAAACGTGTGTCTGGATCAAGGTCCCAGCTCTTTACCATGAACGGATGACCCAGCTTGCAAACAACTTCGTATATATTATTCGGCAGATATGCAGTGTTTTTGGGCGGCTGGTCGGGAACCTTGGGAACGGAGAGGGGGGCGGCTGTTTGGATGGTACGCTTGGCAGTTAACTCAGACCGTGACGAATCAGAGGAGTTTGTTACGCCAGACTGGTGCATCAAGAAAAAGGCTAACAACGCAGCGGCTGATATTAGCAACCCGATCAGAAGTTTGCTCATAGTCTCATCCTAATAGTGCTTAACCGACGATTATTCACCGGAACCTTCTGTTTCTTCATTGGTGATCCTACTGGAATAACGACCAAGCTGTGCGGAGCAAATGGCGTGCAGCGTAATTTGCATCCAAACGAGCGAATTGTTAGCCAAGGTTTTCATCTTTTAATATTTTTGCCAACTGGATTGGCGCGGCTTCTCTTTTCTTTCTAACTTTAATATTTAGAATTTCAACAGCAACTGAGAACGCCATTGCAAAATAGATGTATCCTTTAGGTATATGGACGTCGAAGCCTTCTGCAATCAATGTGAATCCAATTAATATCAAAAAGGATAAGGCAAGCATCTTTATTGTTGGATTTCTATCAACAAATTCTCCAATCGGTTTTGCAGAAAAAAGCATAACGACTACGGCAGTGATTATGGCAATGACCATAATCGACAGATGCTCAACTAGACCAACTGCGGTAATAACAGAATCAAGAGAGAACACAATATCCAGAATGGTAATTTGTACTAGAACTGAATAGAACCCCACAGATCTGACTTCCGATTCTGTCTCTTGCACTATTTCTAGGCTGCTATGTATTTCATGAGTAGATTTAGCCAGTAGAAATAGACCGCCCACTATCAATATTATGTCTCTTCCAGATATTTCGATTTCAAATACAGAGAACCATGGCTCTACTAACCCCATTACCCAGACAAGACTAAATAGCAGTCCGAGGCGGGTAAGCATTGCTAAGCTTAAACCCAATTGCCGCGCCATATTCCTCTGGTGTTCTGGTAGCCTGCCAACCAAGATCGATATAAAAATAATGTTATCTATACCCAGTACAACTTCGAGGGCTATTAGCGTACCCAAAGCAATCCATGCCTCTGGACTTGTTAGCCATTCAAACATAGAAGATTTCCATTTTTTAGCCTACCGCCACCCTTAAGCAGCGCCGATTTTTGGTGTCAGAAATGGCTTGTTAGCGCAGGCGAATTCATATACTAAGTGCGACATTTCATTTTAAAAATGAGGTGAACTATGATACCAAGGTATCTTCTCTCCCGCCAAGAAGTGAATTTACAATATGAAGTATCAACAGTTCACCTCACCTCACATGACAGGTATAGTTTGAGTGCTCTCAAAAAACAAGGCCTTTCTGTTCAGATGATAACCGATCATTTGGGTTTCATCGCAGTACCATATATCGGGATCTGCAACGAATCGGCTGCCACCATATAGACGGTGCCTATCGTCCCAGCAAGGCCGAACGCAGAACACGGGCTCGACGCAGTCGGTCTCGTCGAAATCGCCACTCTTGCGATGCTGACTTTTACATCGTACGCCACTACTTGCGAAAAAAGTGGTCACCCGAGCAGATCGTTGACCATATCCGAAGTTTTGGGCTCATGCAACGACGAACGAGCCATGACACTATCTGCCAGTACATTTGGCGTGATAAAGCCAACGGGGGCAACTTGTGGCAGCATCATTGCCAATCCCCTAGGCAGCGCCGCAAGCGTTATCGGGCCTATGATAGTCGAGGCCGCCTGGCCGATAAGCGCCATATTTCAGAACGGCCCAAAAAAGCCGTAGAGTCTCGCCGAACAATCGGTCATTGGGAAATAGACACAGTCATGGGGCGTGGTACGAATGACTGCATCGTTTCCCTGAACGAGATAAAGACTGGTTTTGTCATCATCGGTAGGCTTAAAGATCGAACCGCGGCCTCTCTCAATAAACAATAAACGAACTATTTCTCTCATAAACCGGTTCCCCGAAACTCTTAAAACTATTACGGCCGATAATGATACTGAGCTTCATCAGTGCCCGCATATAGAAAAACAAACCTCGGCCAGGTTTTACTTTGCTACTCCTCATCGCGCCTGGGAACACGGTAGCAATGTAAAAAATCTATAGGTGTATGCATTTATATCCTCCAATACTTCATTACTATTCCCCAAAACGTTGCACTCGCCAGCGAGGAGCCGCATTGCGGCGACGAGTCTGAGCGAAATGCTTGGTTATATTTCGTTTTTTATTCAAAATTATTTTCTATCCACACTTCATACTCTGACCAATTTTCGTTTGGCCAATCATCTTCATGAGTTTCATGCCATATTGAGGCAATCTTGTCGTTTGTAACATCAATAATCCATAACTCTTGAGTTCTATTGTTACACCCGATTGGGAAGTATTTATTATATAAAAGTGATTCATCATCAAATTTCAATTCATACAATTCATTTATTTCAGACGGATGATAAATCTCTTTTTGATCTTCGGTTTGACCGTATCCTTCTTCAAGGAGAAGTTTTCGATAAAACCTCGGAAGCGTAACACGCTGCTTAGATTCAACATTATCTATTTCGGCATTTGAAAGTGTTTTCATATCTTCGAACAAATTTAACGTTAAAGCGGTGGGGTGGCGCAGGGAAGCAAGCCGTCTGACCTTACCCCGATATAATTGACACCCATTTTACGCCTTCATTAGTTCGCACTCCACTGGTGTCAGGTAACCCAGTGCGGAGTGGATTCGTTGGTTATTGTAAAAATAAATATAGTCAATAATATACGCCATTGCTTCTTCAAGAGTAGCAAAATGCTGGAAATAGATCATCTCGGTTTTCAGTGCATGGAAGAATGATTCCATATGTGTATTATCCCAACGATTTAATAGCCTGGCACCGTGAGCGGAGGCCTGCTTTTTAGGCCGTAGCTCATGGTGGTCAGGTTGAATTGATGGTTAGCGATTATGTTTGAGTGCTTTGCGTATATTTTTTATAGTCAATAGCAAGAAAACGGTTGCAGGAAATATCCATATTATACCACTATCTGTATATACTTGATTAGAACCATCAGGGTTATAGCAGCGACCTAATTCGTTGAAACAATCAATCCACAAATAATAACGTGTGTACCAAGCATAAAGGCTTAGCAAAAAGCCGACAATATAAATTAGTGACTTTGCTATGGGTATATAGTTTAGTTTGGGTTTTTCCATCTTGCTTATTGACAGTGCTATCTACTATCGCTTTTTAATTAAATACCAGATCAAAATAAAAACTAAAATAATTAGTAATACTGTATTAATGAAGTCATATTCAATAACAGCAAATACAAAGTCTGTGTGTTTTTCCGGCAGAAATCCCAAATCGCTTTTATTCACTTTGGTCACTGGTCACTCAATTTCTGTGGCTAACGCTGCACTGTGTGGCTGACAACCCAGAGCGAAGCGGCGGGTTGGCAGTCACACACGATTGTGTTGTTAGCCGACGATAAATAAACCAACTTCGCTACTACTGACTGTCTTCAGCCAATTATTTAGTACTTCAAGGGCAGCAAATATCGCATTTATTCCTAATCCTTCATCTTCCGGTGAATAATTATCACGAATATATCTTCTAGTTTCGGATTCAGTAAGTTTTACTTCTTTCAATTTTTCTAACGCCGTAGTGGCCGTGCTATAGTCGAATACTGCAATGGATGTTGCCCTGGCCTCAGATATTTTTTGGGTTAGATCGATAATGCCAGAATCAAATAGCATGAATCCTTTCTCTTCGAGTATCAAATCAAGATCACAGAATCCAGATCCAGAGTACTGATATTTTTGTTGTTCAGTGGCATGTTCATTAAGAAAATTCCAGAAGTGATCGATTTTTTCTACTTGCTTTTTCTTGAAAATCAGCCCTTTCCGTTCGACTAACTTAGTTCCTGGAACTGCTGATGAGACACAAGAGCATCTGACTGATTTTTAGGTAATGTGTAAAATGTTGCTAATTGACTCATTTCATAATCCTTACTGGCTAACGCACTACATAACAGGCATTTTTGGTGTTGGCTCTTTTATGTTGTAATGCAATGGAAACATAAAAGAACCAAAAGTAAAAATGTCCTTGTTATGTTTCATTTACTCAGAGTATCTCAAGGTAAGTATTTGTTTATTCATAATAGTTTCTTGTAGAAACTCTATTAACTCTTCATCCTTATCTTTCACATAGATCTTGGATAGGAGGTCTATCAAACCACTTAAATCTTCCTTTTTAAAACCCACGCCTTTCCGGAACGCTATATAACTAGCTCCGATACCAAACAAATGGTAGTCATAGTTTACCTCTAAGTGCTTGGCTAGATGATAGTTCTCGAAAGGAGAAAGGTCACATGAAAAATACCCATTTGGGAATGCATAGATAGATTCGTAGCTATATCTTACTGGTACCTTAAGTAGATATGCTTCTTTATCCATTAAGGTAACCAGGTTTTGATTCGCCTCAATTAGCTCTTCCCTTGACTCTCCATCCAAATATAGAAGTTTTTCGTATATGTCATCAAAACCAACCCCCTCTAACCCGTGCTTGAAACCAAACCTCCGGATCAAAAATTTTTGCTCAAATCCAAGATCATCTCGAAGGTAGTCTCCATCCATCCAAGAGCCATCAATTTTCTCTTTCGCTATCCAGTCTCCCCCATCAAGTGCGTTGTACATTTTAGAATGCATAGACGTATATGATGCTTGTCCAATATCATCTAGCGTGACTAAATATTTATAATCAGGACTTTCCTCAGTTCTTTTCTTTACCTCAGATATCAATTCATCAATATTCGATAACTCATGTATCCTGAAATACTCACACAAAAAATCTTCACAGTAGGGTTTTCTATATTCCAACTTCATTGTCTTGAATCCGTATCATAACGACTGCTTAACCGGGCATTTTTTCGCTGCACCTTTTTTGTTAGAGTGAAACGAAACAAAAAAGGTGCAGCGAAAAAATGGTCCGGGTTTAAGCTTTTGTTAGTACTTATTTTACGAAAATCAC